>CAIPGK010000160.1 GCA_903864575.1 uncultured Chloroflexota bacterium | reverse complement strand
GAGACGCCGGCGGCGCAGCAGATGGCTGCGACGGGGAAGGTCGTCTGTATCGACCCCGGCCACGGCGGAGCGGACCTCGGGAACGTCCGGGTCGAGAATGGCCAGATCGTGCTTCGGGAAAAGGATTTCACGTTGAAGCATTCGCTGGCGCTCGGGGAGCGTTTGCAGCAGATGGGGTATTCCGTGGTCTTCACCCGGACGACGGACGCGGAAGCGAACCCGACCAATCTCGATGTGAACGGTGACGGCGAGATCGCCGTGCCCGGCGGTGAGGCGAAGAGTGACCAACTCGACGATTTGCAGGCCCGGGTCCTCATCTGCAACCAGTCCGGGGCCGACGTACTGGTCTCCGTTCATTACAACGGCGCCGAGAACGAGTATCTCGAGGGCTACGAGGTCTGGTACAACGACGAACGAGAATTCTCCGACCGGAACGCGGAACTGGCGACGCTGGCGCATGCGGAGCTGGCCAGGGCCTACGCTGCGGCCGGATACGAGGCGAACGACCGGGGGATTGGGGTGGAGGCGCACGCGGTTACCGGACCAGCGCGTCCGGGAAAGCTTGTGCCAAGCGAGATGCCGGGTGTCGTCCTCGAGGGTCTCTTCCTCTCCAACGCCGAGGATGCGGCGTTCATTCAGACACCGCAGGCGGACGAGGCGATCGTGAGCGCGTACGCGACGGCGATCGATGAGTTCCTGAAGGAGCAACCGGCATGACCGCCCGGCGGGGGTCTCATGCCTGAGTCGGGCTGGGGGCGGGACGAGCGGCGGCGGGCGCGGGCGAACATCGAGTCGCCAAGCGAGCGGGTGCTGCCTGCGATGCCCACCGCCGGCCGCCGGCTGTCCAGCGAGGAGCGGGAGGCCTACCGTGCTCGCCAGCGGCAGCGCACGGGTGGGCAGGAGCCGGGAAAGCGCATCCCGCGACTGCCAGCTGCGGACCAGGAGAAGACCGTTCGATCGAAGGGCATGGTTGCGCTTGGCACGGCGCTGATTCTCGGATTGACCGTGCTAGCGTTTGCTGGTGGACGGTTGTTCGGCTCCCCGGGTGATGAGCGTCCGCCAGCGGCCGAGATTGTCACAACACCGTTGATCGCCCTCGGGCAGATGGCGACACCCGGGGTGGGCGACCGTTCGAATGTGCCAACCGCGCAACAGCCAGCGCCACCGCTCGCGGCGGACGATGGACCGCGTGCTCCCATCGTTTGCCTCGATCCGGGCCACGGGGGAACCGACCGCGGATTCACGCGCGGGTCCTTCGGATCGCTGGCGATGGTGGAGGAAGCGACGCTGGTTACCCAGCAGGCGCTTGACCTTCAAGCGCGCCTCGAGGCGCGCGGCTACACCGTGGTGATGACGCGCACGACGGACGTCGCGCCGAACCCGGGATTCTCGGATGTCAACGGTGACGGCAAGACCGCCGCCGACGATGTGCCCGATAATCGGCGCTACGAGACGCTCGATGACATCCAGGCGCGGATCGACATTTGCAATGCGGCCCATTCCGATCTGCTGGTGTCGATCCATATCAACGGCTATACCACGCAGAAGCCGCGCGGGTTCGAAACGTGGTTCACCCGTGAGCGGCCATTCGGGAACCGGAGCGCCACCTTTGCAACGTTGGCCTATGCGCACCTCAAGGAGCAGCTCCGGAACCTCGGCTACGAACTCTCTGCCGAGGAGGAGCGAGGCGTGAATCCCGATGCCGCCGCCAACGTGGTGATGGAGCATTCGCTGTTCAAGCACTTCATCATCACTGGCCCTGATGTGCCGGGGTCGGTCAAGGCGAGCGAGATGCCGGGGGCCATCGTCGAGGCGCTGTTCGTCTCGAATGATGGCGATGCGTCAGTGCTGGTCAGCCCTGAGGGAGAGCGGGCGATTGTAAACGCCTACGAAAACGCGATTCTCGAATACTTCGAGCGCTACCCGGTGGACGCTGATGAATGAGCGCAAGGACAGGATGCCCGTGATTCGACCGCGAACGCCACGCGAACGAGCTTTCAGCCGGCGCGCGCTTGTCGGAGGAGGCGCAGCGCTCGCCGCAGCGGGCGCCGCCGGGATCGGTGTGCGGCGGGCCGGTGGGCCTGCGCGAGGGGAGGCGGCGCCGGCGGCGCCCGTGGTGACCGCTCCGGAGGTCGCCGCGCCGATGGCGCAGGAACCGACCGTCGCGCCGATGGCCCCCGCCGCGCCGCGCCGGACGCCGGTGGCGGATGCCCTGCGGACCGGATATGCCCTGGTCACATCACCGCGCCTGCCGTTGGCCGGGATCGGCCCCGGGGACCCGGAGCGGATTCTCAACGGAACGGTCACGGACTGGCGGTCGGTTGGCTCTCCGTTGTCAGCGCCGATCGAGCGGCTCGCGTTGTCGGGTGCGGAGCGCGGAGGCGTCGAAATCTATCCGGATTACGATGCGCTGGCCGCGGCGCTTCGGGAGCGGCGGGGAGCGGTCGCGCTCGTTCCGCTGGATCAGATCGACTTCAGGGTCCAGACCCTTGCGGTCGGCGGGATCGACCCGCTGACAAGCGGAGAGGGCATTGAGGCCGCTATGCGGATGGGCACGGTGGGTGACATCGTTCCGGGGCGTAACGTCCACCGCAAAATGGCGGATTATGGCGACTTCACGCGGCCGTTCCAACGGATTTCGCCGCTGCTGTCGAGCTTCGACCTAACCATCGCCAATCTCGAAGGCAACCTGTCGGATACGATCCCGCAGCCGGAAAACCCGAACACGTTCAGTTTCGTCTCCAATACGGCCATGCTGGACGGGTTTCGGCTGGCGGGGATCGACGCGGTGACGGTGGCGAACAACCACACCGTCTGGAACGCTCCCGAGGAAAGCTGGGGGCTGCAGGCATTCCTCGACACGCTCGCGGCGCTCGAGACCGCCGGGATGCCCTACTTCGGAGGCGGATACGATCTGCAACAGGCGCGGGCGCCGTGGTTCACCGAGCTTGGCGGCGTAAACCTCGCGTGGCTGGGGATCGATGGGGTGACGGCAAACTACGAGGTTGAGCCGGGCAAGGAAAACGGCGTCGTCGACTTCGATGCCGGGGCCACCGCCGATCGCGCGGGGACCAATCCCTACCTGAGCGAGTACTTCCTGGCCGATATCTCGGCGGCGGCGGCGCAGGCGCAGGTGGTGATTCCCTACTTCCATATGGGCGCGGAGTACATCGCCGTGCCGCCGGAGTGGGTGACGGCCGGGGCGCGCTCCGCCATCGATGCCGGAGCCACGATGGTGATCACCAACCACCCGCACGTGATCCAGGGAATGGAGATCTACAACGGTCGGCCGATCGTCTACTCGGTCGGAAATTTCATCATCGACCAGATGTGGGCGGTGGAGGTGCGCTCCGGGTACGTGCTGGAGACGCTCCTGCGAGGAGACAGGATCGTGGGATTGCGGGTGCACGGCACGGAGATCGAGGATTTCCACCAGCCGCGGCGGATGACCGCCGGAGAGCAGGCCAACCTGCTGGATCGCTTCTGGGCATCCACCGACCGGCTGATCGCTCGTGGGTGACGGCGTTCGGGGAGAGGTCGTCGCGGCGATCGACATCGGGTCGAACTCGTTGAAGCTGGCGGTGGCGCGGCTGGACGCGTCAGGGTCCATCGAGGAGTTCGACTGGTCGATGGATACGGTTCGGATCGGCCGCGGACTGGATCAGACGGGTGAACTGGCCGAAGACCGGATCGAGGCCGCGCTCGACTCGTTGTCGCTCATGGAGGCGCGGGCCCGGGCGGAGGGGGCAACGCGCGTGCTGGCGGTGGCGACCGAGGCTGTGCGCCGAGCGGCCAACGGTGAGGCGTTCATTGCGCGTATCCGCGAGGAGACCGGGATCGAAGCGGAGATCATTACCGGCGACCGCGAGGCCGCGCTCTCGTTCGCCGGAATGGCGGCGTTGACTGACCTTTCGGGGCAGGTGGTGATTGGCGACATCGGCGGAGCGAGCACCGAAGTGATCGTCGCGCTGGATGGCGTGATGCAGCGCGCGGAGTCCCAGCCCGTGGGGTCGGGACGGCTTGCCGACCGGCACCTGAGAGGTGACCCCCCATCCGGGGAGGAGCTTTCTGCTTGCCGCGAAGAGGCCTGGAGCATCTTCGTGGGTTCCAGGCTGATGCCGCTTCCGCAGGGCGATGGCGTCCGCCTGCTGCTGGCCGGAGGAACCGGGGAGTTGATGGGGGATCTGGCAAGGCGGAAGCGCTGGAACGTCAAGCAGGCCGAAGCCGCGGTGCAGCGGACGACCCGGCTCACCTCGGGCGAGCTTGCTGTGAAACTCGGGATTCAGGAGTTGCGGGCACGGGTGCTGCCCGCGGGTATGGCTGCGGCGCTTGCGCTCGCGGATCTGACGCAGCCCCGGTCGATTGAGGCGGCGCGCAGCGGAATCCGCACCGGGCTGTTCATGGAAGTGTTCGGGGTTGACCGCGTGTCCGGGCGGGTGAAGTCCGGGCTCACCGGAGCAGCGCCGGAATGACGTGCGTCGGCGCCGCGGCCGGCGAGCCTGCCAGCGAACCGGAGCAGGAAGAGAGCTGCGATTGGATGCGTTGGGGAGAAGGGCCGGTCGCGGCTTGTCCAGGTAAAGGTTGTGCAGGACCGCCTTGGCGTGCTGCATGACGCCGACGTGAGGATTGCGCTGCTCGCGGAGGAACAGCGGGCGGCGCATGACGTGTTGCGCGGCGGTGATCCGGTGCATGCCGGGTTTGCGGCGATGCTCGACGCGGAGCGTGTGGCGCGGCAGTCGGCATTCGAGGATTTCATGAAGGGCTGGGCCAGCATCGAGGCCACCGGAATGCGAGAGTCGCTGGGGGCGCTTGCGAATGGAGCGGCCCGCGGTGGCGATGAGGATGCCATCGTGACGAACCTGAACCGAGCCGAGTATGAGCCGGCGAGTGATCTTGCGAGGCGCGTCCGCCGTGCAGTCGCGGACCTGGCTGAACAGGAGACCGCCTTCCTGCGCGATCTCGTGCGGACGCCCAGCCAGACTGGCGATGAAGCCGCGGTCCAGCGTGTTGTGGCCGATGCCTTCCGGGGGCATGGGCTGGAGACCGAGGTGCGAGAGCCGGTCGTGGCCGACCTTGCCGACTGGGCCGAGCACGTGACTCCGGTCGCCAACTACGAGGGGCGGCCGAATGTCGTTGGTGTTCGGCGTGGATCGGGGGGAGGGCGGTCGTTGATCCTGAACGCCCATATCGACACCGTCGAAGTGGGCGATCGCGCCCAGTGGACCCATGATCCGCTCGGTGGAGAGATCGATGGCGGGCGGCTATGGGGGAGGGG
>CAIPGK010000159.1 GCA_903864575.1 uncultured Chloroflexota bacterium | reverse complement strand
CCCGAGCGGGGCAAGTTCGGGGCCGTTCTCACCGTCGACCAGGAACCCGCCCTCGAACCACTGGCCGTAGCGGCCGCCGTCGTTCACCAGTCCGCTCAGAGGGAAGCCGATGTAGAACCGGCCCTCCTTGTTCCAGTACCAATCCGTGAACGGCTCGGCCACCTCGGCCCCGAAGTCGCCGTAGGCGCCCACCCAGCCTTCGAGTTCCGTTCCCGGCGGCATGGCCCATGCGCCGGCGCGCGGATTGCCGCCGCCGCCCGTGCGCCGTCCATCGGAGCGAAAGCCGGTCGTGTGTTGCCGGAGCATGGTGCGGCCATTCGGTCCGAAGCGGACGAACGGCTCCAGCGTCCACATCAGCTCGGGCACGTACTGGATCATGCCCTTTTCCATGATCTGGGAGTAGACCCCCGCCTCGGTCTGGAATGGTTCCGAGATCGGGTTGCCGAAGAAAACATCGCGACCGGTCACGCGCCAGTAATCGAGCAGCGCGCTGGACATGGTGTGGCCGGTGGCGGGAACGTAGACCTGCATGTTCGACTCGCCGACGGTCTCGATGACCTGCTTGGTCTTCTCGTCGACGACGTGAATGTCCTGCGCGGACGCGTCGGGCATGAAGTATTTCGTCGGGCGGAGGGCGGCCGTCGCCGCGATCGTGCCCACGATGCCGGTGAATCGCCGCCGCGAGTACCGGCGGGGCGCGCGAGTGGAGGTCGTGATGTCGGTCATGTGATGCTGTTCCCCAACGCCTTGGCCGTCTTGACGCCCGCGTCCCCCCGCGATGCGTGCCGGCTCCGGGTCCCTAGCCAAAAGATAGCATCAGTCGCCCCGTGCGTGACGTTTCCGGGTGGTTACACGGCGGCGCCGATGCGGCAAGGATGCGCGGCCGGAGATGTATCGCGCGCCACGCGGGCGCCCGGGAGGGGGTGGGCGTTGACGAGGCATCGCCGGGGGGTGATGCTCCCGGCAACATCGAGGCCGCTCCGGGAGCATCCCGCGGCGGCGAGCATCGAGGTGACGGAGAGCGACCATGCCGACCACTGCCCGCGGAGCCGTATTGCGCGCCTTTCACGAACCGCTGGAGATCGCGGAGGCCGAGATTCCCGCGCCGGAACCGGGGGCGGTCATCGCCAGAATCGGACTGGCCGGCATTTGCGGCACCGACATTCACCTGTCGCACGGCAACCTGCCCATCCCGACGCCGCTGATCCTCGGGCATGAGGCGGTCGGCACGGTGGCGGCCCTCGGCGAGGGGGTGACGGAGGATTTCACCGGCGCGCCGCTGGCCGTCGGCGACGCGATCACCTGGACGAGCAGCATCTCCTGCGGCCGCTGCCACTGGTGCGTGGTCGAGGGGGAGCGAACCCTCTGCGAGACGCGCCGGGTCTACGGCATCAACCAGCGGTTCGATGCCTTCCCCCGGCTCTCGGGCGGCTTCGCCGAGGCGATCTACCTGCAGCCCGGTTCGGCGATCTTCAAACTGCCCGAGGGGGTGACGCCGGACATGGTCATCGCGCTCGGCTGCGCCGGGCCGACGGCCTACCACGGGGTCGTGGACATCACGAAGATCACGCCCGGCGACACGGTGCTGGTGCAGGGCGCCGGGCCGGTGGGGATCGCGGCGGCGATGTACGCCCATCTCGGCGGCGCGGCGCGGGTGCTGATGGTCGGCGGCCCGCAGGCGCGGCTGGACCTCGCGCGGTCGATGGGCGTCGGCACGGACTGGCTGGACATCTTCACCGTCACCGACCCCGCCGAGCGCCTCGCCTGGACCCTCGAGCGGACCCCCTTCGGCCGCGGCGCGGACGTGGTGCTGGAGTGCACGGGCGTCCCTTCGGCGGTGCAGGAGGGGATGGACGCCGCGCGGCGAAACGGCAAGATGCTGGTTCTGGGCCAGTACACCGACCGCGGCGCGACGCCGATCAACCCGCATACGATCACGAAGAAGCAGTTGACGATGCTCGGCTCCTGGGCGTTCTCGGAGCGGCACTATCTCGGCCACCTGCGGAACCTGCCCGCCATGCAGGCGCGCTTCGGTCTCGACCCGCTCATCACCCGCTACCGCCTCGAGGACGTCAACCAGGCGATGGCCGACATGGCCGGCGGCGTGATGAAGCCGGTGTTGGTGATGTAGGACGGGTGTCGGGCATCGGGCATCGGGTATCAGGATTCGGGG
>CAIPGK010000158.1 GCA_903864575.1 uncultured Chloroflexota bacterium | reverse complement strand
CCGCCCACCGGGTCGATCCACCAGCCGATGCCAGCATCGAAGCCGTTTTCCTGCCCGAGGGCGCGAAGCGCCGCACCAAGCGCCTCCCAGAAGGTGGCGGCGTCGTCGAACGCGGCAAGCGCCCGCTGCACGAGGGCGGCATGCCGATTCGCGGTCACCCGCTCGTGCACGTTGCGGGCATTGATGACGATCGCGCCCACCGCGGGGTTGAGGAGTTCATTCCCGGCGGTGGATTCAAACCAGAGCCAGCGGCCATCCTCGTGCCTGACACGGCACTGGTAGGTGACCGACTCGCCGGGGAGGTCGCGGACCCACTCGAGATTGGCGCGGACCAGTTCGGCATCTTCGGGATGCACGGTTTCAAGCAGGGACCGCCCCAGCTGAGCGCTGTCGTGCTGGCCCAACAGCCGGCCCCGGCCGGAATTGCTGTAGAGGCGAATGAGTTGGTCGTCGACCACGGTGATGATTTCGGCGCTCTGTTCGATCAGCGAGCGAAACCGCTCCTCGTTGGTCTGAACGCTGGCGAACGCCTGATCGCGCAGTGCGCGATCGGGTTCCCAATCGAGGTGGGTCGTCAGCAGTCGGCTGACGAGCGCGAGGTACTCCGGCAATCCGGGCGTGACGCAAGCCGGTTCGGGATCGATTCCGCAGAGAACCCCGGTGATCTGCCCGTCCTCCCCGCGCACGGGAACTCCGAAACAGGAGCGGACACCGGGAAATGCCGCCGAGGCCGCCTTTACCGCGGGGCGCGTTTCGGCCCGGGTGTCCTCGATGAACAGCGGAGCAGCGAGGGCAAACCGGCAGAAGGAGGGGGTGGCCGCGTAGGTGAGCCCCCGGGGAAGGTCGCATCCACCCGGAAGCATCAGCGATTCGACCACGGTGAATAGGCGGCTTGTTTCATCCATCCGGGCGAGAAACCCGGTTCGCATTCCGGTGTGATGGACGACCATGGCGAGGATTTCGGCGAGGGATACCGACGGGCTGCCCGCCTGTGCGGCGCGCGGTGGAGCGCCGGGACCGATGATGTCATCGCTTCCCGGATCCGCCTCGTCTCCCGTCCTGGCCTCGCCGATCATCGTCGCCGTCGCGGCTTCCTCCTCGATCATCCTTCGGCTCCAGTGTAGCAAGCCCTGCCGGGCTGTCCGCGCCGGACCGGGGCCGTCATGCGGCGTCGTGGCGAAGCGCCCGGAATTGCGCCGTTTCGAGCGGAACGCGCACGGAGAGCAGTGCGCCGCCACCGGGGTTTTCGCTCGCCCAGGCATCGCCGTCGTAGTGGCGGGCGGTCTCACGGACGATGGCCAGTCCGAGTCCGGCACTCCAATGGCAGGCGCGGCGTGGGACCACAGCAACCGGGGAAGCATGCCTCCCGCGAGGGTGGCTCCGGACCCGGAACGGCCGCCGCAGGCGAGCGCGACGGAACGCACGGCAGCCCGGATCACCGCGGCAGAGGCCAACACGGCGACGGCCACACCGCGCGGGATGACCGGGCGGCAGGATCAGGCAGGGTGGCAGGCAGCGGTGAGGAACGCGGCTCGCCGAGTACGGCGTTCGGATCGAGACCGCAGGGGACCCGCTTGGCGAGGCGCTCGTCACCCACGGCGACAGCTGGATCATCGAGGGAAACGGGTAGATGTCGCCGTTTGCGAAGCTTGCGGCCGCCGCACCCGCCCGGATGATGGCTGATCGGCGAGCGAGGCGAGGCGGCGGCGGGAACCTCGGACCGCTTCCCGCTGCTGGTCAAGCTGATCGACGGGATGGACGATCTCTCGGTCCAGGTGCATCCGGACGATGCGCTGGCGCGCGCGCAGGGAGAGCCGACCGGCAAGACCGAGGCGTGGTACGTCCTTGTCGCGGAGCCGGGCGCAATGCTCTACCTCGGGTTTGCGGACGGTGTCGAGCCAGACGCCTTCTTTGCCGCGGCCCGCTCGGGTGAGCCTGATGACGCCTCGATGTTGCGGCGGGCGCCCGCAGAACCGGGGATGGCCGTCGTGCTGCCTGCCGGGGTGATGCAGGCCATCGGGCGTGGGGTGCTCGTCTATGAAATCCAGCAACCGAGCACTACGACCTTCCGACTCTACGACTGGAACCGAACAGACCGATCGGGGAGACCGCGCGAGCTCCATCACGCGATCGGTGAGCAGGCGACCAAACCGGATCTGCGGCCCGAGCCCGTCGAGCCGGTGACGACAGAGGTCGGTTCAGTGTGCCGGCAGTTCCTGCTGGCGACCGGAAGCTTTGCCCTCGAACGGGTTGCGATGCGGCCCTGGGCACGTCTCGACCTCGCGCAGGTCGCCTCTCCGCAGGCGCTGACCTGCGTCGATGGTCTGGCGGTCGTCATCGCTGGAGGCTCGACCCGGACATTGCGGAAAGGGGAGAGCGTGATCCTGCCGGTGGATGCCCGTTGCGAATTGACCTCCGCCGAACAGGCAGTCGTGCTCCGCGGATGGGTGCTGGACCTCGCGCAAGATGTGGTGGCGCCCAGCCGGTTGGCAGGAGTCGCTGATGACGCCATCGCCGGACTGTCGGGCGAGCTCGCTGACATGCGGGCCGCGCTCGGTTGAGCGCGCCCGTCCCCGGCTCGCGTCCCCTTGACCATGGGCAGGGGCGCTATCCCGGCCAGTTTCCGCCGTCGACGTTGAGGCACTGCTGGGTGATGTAGTCGCTGTCCGCGGACGCCAGGAAGACGGCGGCTCCGGCGACATCCTCGGGCTGCTCGATGCGGCCGAGCGGGATCGATTTTGTGAAGGTGCGCTTCGGTTCGCCGATTTCCATGTTGAGGAGATGGGCGAACTGCCGGGCGACCTCATCCCAGAACGGGGTGTCGACGCTGCCGGGCGCAATCGCGTTGACATTGATGCGGTGCGGCGCGAGAGCCAGCGCGATCGATTGATTCATCGAGATCACGCAGGCCTTGGACGCGCAGTAGGCGAGCACCAGCGCCTCGCCTCGCCGGCCAGCCTGCGAGGCGAGATTGACGATCTTGCCGCCTCGTCCCTGGTCGATCATCACCCTTGCGGCCGCCTGCGAGCACCAGAGCAGCCCCTTGCAATTGACGTCGAACATGAAGTTCCAGTCGGCCTCGGTGGTGTCGAGGAAGGGGATGATCTTGCCGACGCCAGCGTTGTTGACGAGGATGTCCAACCCGCCGAATGCGCTGACTGCGGCGTCCACCATCGCCTGGACCTGCGATTGATTCCGCACGTCGACCGGGACCGGGATGGCCGACTCGCCAATTTCATCGGCGACCGACCGGGCGGCGTCCGCGTTCAGATCGGCGACGATGACGTTCGCTCCTTCGGCGGCGTAGCGATGCGCGATGGCGCGGCCCATGCCGGACCCCGCGCCGGTGACGATGGCGACCTTGCCGTCGAGTTTTCCTGTCATGAGCGTCAACTCCTATCGTGCGTCGTTTGGGAGATCGACCCGATGCATGCTGCGGGCCGCGCGGCTATTCGACCCGATACCGGTCTACGGTCGCCCGATCGAGCGTGACGCCCAGCCCTGGACGCTCCGGCAGTCGTACCGTGCCGTTGGGCGCGACCTCGACCGGCTCCGTGAAGAGCGCGGAGCGCAACGGGTTCGGGTTCTGGTCGAACTCGAGCAGGCCGCCGTTCGGGATCGAGGCGATGAAGTGCATGTTGGCAATGGTCGCCAGCGCCGACGAGAAGACATGGGGGATAACCGGGAGCCGGTGCGCCAGCGCCAGCGCAGCCACGCGCCGGCACTCGGTGATGCCGCCGGTCCAGATCACGTCGGGTTGCACGATATCGACCGCCCGCCGTTCGATCAGATCCCGGAAGCCGCCAAGGCCCGTTTCGGATTCGTACCCGGCCACCGGGATCAACGTGGCTGCCGCAATTTCGGCGCTCCCCGCCACATCGTCGGTCGGGACCGGTTCCTCCATCCAGGCGATGTTGCAATCGGCCGTGCGGCGCAGGAATTCGAGGGTGATGGCTGGCGTCCACGCATTGTTGGCGTCGATGGCGAGGCTGAAGCCGGGACCGACCGCCTTGCGGACGGCGCGGACGCGCTCGACATCGTTTTCCAGCGTGGCAAGGGCGTAGTCGCTTGCCCACATGTCGTGGAGCGGATTGAGCATCACTTCGGGGTTGCGTCCGACTTTCATTTTTCCGTGGCGGAAGCCGCGCTCCGCGTAGCCCCCGAATTCCTCGGCCACCTCGGAGACGCCCTTCGCGCCGGCGTAGAATCCGGCGGACGCGTAGGCCGTCAGGGTGTCGCGGTAGCCGCCGAGGAGTCGCCAGAGCGGGGTTTTCGTCGCCTGGCCGACGATGTCCCAGAGCGCGGTGTCGACGCCGCTGATCGCCATCGGCAGCATGCCGCGCTGGCCGCGCTGGTGCGAGCGCCATGCCATCCTCGACCAGAGCCGCTCGATGCGGAAGGGATCCTCGCCAATCAGGCTGGGACGCAAATCTCCGAGAACGACAGCCTCCATGCTCTCGAGGGATCCGCCATAGGCGGCACATTCGCCCATGCCGGTGAAGCCGCCGTCGGTGTCAACGAGAACGATCAGCAGGGTCCGCTCCGGCATGTAGTGCACGGCGTCAGCCATGGGCACGTCCATGACGTACCGAAGCTTGAGCGTCGAGATCTCGGTAATCTGCATCGGGCGTTCCTTCCGGGTGTCGTCCGGGGCTGTGCCAGAGGACGTTTGTGGTGCGATCGAATCGCTCGGCGAGCGGTGACGACCGAGCCCGGGGATTGTGGCGCGAATTCGTGATGCGTCAAGGTGACCGGATGATGAAGTCCGGCATGGGCCGGGAATCGCTATTGACATGCATGGGCGAAGCGCGAATGATACCGACGGTTCGAGGCCGATCCTCCCCGATGGGAAAGAGGATGGTGCAGGCCGTTCGAAGTGGGTGCGTCCAGCGAGGGACGTATGCTGGCGGTGTCGAGGTCGACCTCCCGCCAGGGAAAGGGTCATCGACGTGTTCGATCGTTCCATGAGCCGACGGGCTGTTCTTCGGGTGTCCGCGGCGGCGGCGGGTCTGGTCGCGATGGGAGGCCGGTTTGTCGGTTCCGTCGCCGCTGCGCCGCCGCCGTTGGCGAAAAAGGACACCTACACGGTCGGCTTTGCGCAGGTCGGCAGCGCCAACCCGTGGCGGCTTGGCGAGTCAAAATCCATGCAGGATGAGGCGAAGGCTCGCGGCTACACCCTGATCGAGACCAACGCCAACGAGGATACCGCCAAGCAGATCGCCGACCT
>CAIPGK010000157.1 GCA_903864575.1 uncultured Chloroflexota bacterium | reverse complement strand
GCGCGCGCCTCGTCCTTGCCGCATTTGCGGTGGTCATGGACGACATCGGTCATCTGTTTTCCAATCGTGAACAGAGGGTTGAGCGAGGTCTGCGGATCCTGGAAGATGATGCTCATCTGCGCTCCACGCAGCATGCGAAGGTCCGGTTCCGACAGCCCCCGCAAATCTCTGCCCTCGAACCAGATGCTCCCGGCCGTCACGCGGCCGGGGTAGTTGACCAACCCCATGACCGAGAGGACGGCAACGCTCTTCCCACTGCCGCTTTCGCCGACGATCCCCAGACACTCCCCACGTCCCACTGCAAGTGAGAGATCGTCCACCGCCCGGAAGACGCCAGCTCGGGTGGTGAACTCCGTTGTGAGCCCGGCTACGTCAAGGACAACCTGGTCCGGGGCCGCAGGATGGTCGAAATGCGTGGTCATCACTGCACCGTCTGCAGGCGAGGATCGAGCAACTGCCGGAGGCCGTCGCTCATCAGATTGAGGCCGAGCGTTGTGAACAGCACCGCAAGACCCGGGAACGTGATGACCCACCAGGCTGATGCGATGTACTGGACGCCGTCGAGCATCATCCCGCCGAGCGACGGGGTGGGCGGCTGGATGCCGAGCCCAAGAAACGACAGGGTCGCCTCGAAAATGATCAACGCCGAGAACTGAAGCGTGGCGATCACGACCACAGCTGGCAGGACATTGGGGAAAACGTAACGCAGCCCGATCCGAAGCTTGCCCGCCCCGAGCACCTCGGCCGCTTTGACGTAGTCCTTTTCCATCTCCTGCAGCACGCTACCCCGGACGACCCGTGCAAAATAAACCCATCCCGCCAGACCCAGAAGCAGGATCAGGATAGGAATCGAGGTTCGTGTAGCGGTGACGATGGCCATCGCGAGCACGACGTAGGGGAAAGCCAGTTGCACATCGACGATGCGCATCAGGGCCTGATCGATCTTCCCGCCAAACAGTCCGCTCACCAGACCGACACCGACCCCCAGGCTCACCGAGACGACGAGACCAAGCGCGGCAAGGGTCAGGGAGACCCGTATGCCGTAAAGAATTCTCGTCAGCATGTCCCGACCCAATCCATCGGTGCCCAGTATGTGCTCCAGGGATCCTTTGTGGGCCTGGTCCCAGAATGGGCCATGCAGCCGAGCCGCCAGACTGTTGCGAGATGGCTCGTAGGGCGTGAGCAGTGGAGCAGCAATCGCGGCTGTGACGATCGCGAGGAACAGCGCCGTGCCCAGCAGCAGCGGCCATGCTCCACGGCGGGCGGTGAAGGCAGTCCACCGCCCGGAGGGGGTTCTTGCGGGTGGCGCCATGGGTTCGGCATTCTGGCTCGTCGATGAAATCACCGTTGCTCCCCGGTCGGTGGGCGGCTCAGCCGGATATGCGGATTCGAGGATCGAGCACCATGTAGAGGAGGTCAACGACGAGATTGACGAATACGAAGATCGCTGCGGTAACAATGGTGATCGCCTGCACCAGCGGGTAGTCCCGGGCATTCACGGCGTCGATCGCGAGCTGGCCGAGCCCTGGATAGTTGAAGACGACCTCGGTGACAATCGTGCCGCCGAGCAGATACCCAAGATCGATACCCACCACCGTGATCAACGGGAGCGCTGCGTTGCGCAAGGCGTATTGGTACGTGATCTTGCGGTCTGGAATGCCGAACGCCTTTGCGGTGCGGATGTAGTCCTGCCCGAGGCTCTCGAGCATCGCGGTTCGAATCACCCTGAGGTCGGTCGGGAGTACCGCAAGCGCCACCGCGATTGTCGGCAGCAACAGGCTGATTGGTCCCTCGAAACCGACGGCCGGAAACCAGCCAAGTTGGACCGAAAAGACCAAAACCAGCATCAGCCCCACCCAGAAGGTAGGAGCTGATTGGCCGAAGGCGGAAAGCGCAAGGCCGAGGCGGTCGAGCCAACCGTATGGCTTCCGGGCCCCGGCAACGCCGATGACCAATGCCAACGACACCGCCAGCACCAGCGAACAGACCGCCAGAATCACGGTTCTCGGCAATCGCTGCTGGATCAGGGAGAAAACAGGTTCCTGGTAGCGGAACGACGTCCCGAAATCTCCCCGTGGAATCCCGGACAGGAAGGTCTTCAGTTGCTGGGGCAGCGGAGTATCGGTGCCGAACTGCGCCCGGTACTGGTTGAGGACATCCTCGCTGGCGAAGATCGGAGCCTTGATCCGCGCCGGGTCGCCAGCGGTCAGCCGCATCAGCACGAAGACGGCAAGGACGATCGCTGCCAGCATCAGCAGATTCTGGAAGACCCGTTTGAGTATGAAACCAAGCATCGCGGAATCGTCCCTGCGGGGGGCCGGGTCAGCGGCCCCCCGCATCGAGGACTAGGCCTGCTTCATCGCCATGCGCATCAGGGGCTCGCCGACGAGCGGGACTCGACCGTAGTCCTGAACCTTCGAGGAGACGATGAACGGCCACAGCTCATCCGACAGGTAAAGCGCCGGCTGGAGATCCCAGATGTAGGCCGCGCACTCGTTGATCTTCGCCAACCGCTCTTCTCCCTGCGCCGCGCGCTGCGCCTCGATGAGTGGCGCAATCGCCGGGTCATTCAGGTGGAAGACCGCTTCCGCGGTCGGTCCCGCGTAGAACCCCAGGATGAAATCGGGGTCGTAATCGAAGCTCGCAAGGGTGTTGAGCGTCAGGTCGTACTGGTTGTAGCTGGTCCGGTAGGCGCCCACCTCAAGGGTGGTCACATCGACCGTGATCCCGACATCCTGCAGGAACTGCACGATGGCCTGGTCGATTTCCTTCTGCTTGGGCACCAGCGACGTCGTCGCCATCGTCAGCGTCAGGTTTCCATCGTAGCCCGCTGCCGCCAGCAACTCCTTCGCCTTTTCCGGGTTGTACTCGAAGCGCTCCGGCTGCTCCTCGTACCCCGGGGCGTTGGTGGCGATGCTGGAGTACGGAACCTTCCCGACGCCTTCCATGATCGCGTCGACAATCCCCTGGCGGTCGATGGCATAGCCCAGCGCCTGGCGTGTCTCCTTCTTGGCCAGGTTCCCGTTGCTCTGGTAGATGCACAACACCTGGGTCAGCGGCGGAACGTCCACGACATAGAAGTTCGCGTCGCCCTCGACCCTCGCAAGTTGCTCCGCGGAGCATCGGGTAATGATGTCACACTGCCCGGACAGAAGCGCGCTCACCCGGGCATTGGCATCCTGTATGTAATCCAGCACCACCGTCTGCAACTTCGGGGGCCCGGCCCAGTAGTCCGGGTTGGCCTCGACGGTGATCTTGTTCTCGGTGTACGAGACGAACTTGAACGGGCCGGCGCCGATGGCCTGCTTGGTGAAGTTCTCCGGGGTCGCAATCTCCGATGCCGGGAAGATCGGCATCACGGCGAGCGCCTTCTCGATCGGCCCGAACGGCTTGGCAGTCACCACCTCGACGGTCTTCTCGTCGATGATATTGCAGGAACCCTCGGGGAAGATCAGGTTGTGCCAGGCCAGTCCGGACTCCGGGTTCCCGATCCGATCGATCGTCGCCTTGACGTCCTCGGCGGTCACCGGCGAGCCGTCGTGGAACTTCACTCCTTCGCGCAGCGTCAGTTTGGTCGTCGTCGGAGAGACGAGCTCCCACTCGGACGCAAGATGTCCAACGATGGTGGCGTCGGTGGCGTCATACCCGAGCAGCGAGTCGTGCACGAGCGACGCGACCTGGGCATCGACCAGGCCAAAGACCGAGTAGGAATCCCACTGGGCCGAAGTCGGGGGTTCCGCGTTCCCGACGACCACCGTGCCGGTCGGTACGTTCCCCTGGGCAGCCGCGGAGCTGAATCCGCGCAACATCCAGGACCCGATTCCGATCGAAACCCCCGCCGCCGCTCCCGTCTTGAGCAGCGCGCGCCTGCTAACCTCCGCCTCCGCGACGGATCGGATGCGATCGAGTCCCTGCTCCTTGCGTCGGTCCATCGGGCTAACTCCCTTGTTATGGTCCATCGGTGGCGGTCAGTTCGCCCCGATTGCCTGAAGGCAGGGCCATTCCTGCCTGTCAGTGATACCCAGCCGGAAACGGGTGGTTACGGTTGACCACTTCGTTGTATCGTAGCATCAAAGTTCCAGCGCGCAAGGGGCCGCAGGATAGCGTCGTCTCGTCACGGGAGAATCCGGGCTGGTGGCCGAATTCCTGATGACCCCCCGGCAACTCGAACTCCTTCGACTCATACGCGGACAGGGCACGGTCACCCGTCGTGAGCTGGCGAGTCAGATGGGGTTGAGCCCCAGCCAGATCAGCCGGTTGGCGGTCGACCTGATCGCCGCTGGCGTCGTCGAGGTCGCCGACAGTTCCTCGGCGGCGTTTGGGCGGCCGCCAGACCTGCTGCGATTGGGCGGCGACAGCTGGTTCGTGGTCGGCATGGAGGTTGGGGGCGGTCAGGTACGGGCCGTTCTTGCCAATCTTCGCGGCGAGCCATGTTTCCGTCGCGTGGAACCCATCCCGGAAGTCTCCGGGAGGGACGCGGCCGTTGCGGCGTTCGCGCTCACGATCAACCGCCTGATCTCCGACGCAGGAATCTCGCCAGAGCAGGTGGTTGGCATCGGCGTCGGGCTGTACGCCGTCGTCGATCCGGTGGATGGGGTCGTCGTCGACTGGAGTGAACACCCCGGATGGAGCGGGTGGTGGCAGGATTTCGGACTCCGTCGGGCGCTTGCCGATCACTTCGGGCTGCGAGTCGTCGTCGTGGACGATGCGGTCAGGATGACCGCGATCGCGGAGGCCGCCCTGCGTCCCGAACCCGGCGCTTCCGACTTCCTGTTCGTTCTCGCCGACTCAGGCGTCGGCGCGTCATTTTTCACGGGAGGCCGGCCCTACCTCGGACCGCAACGGCTGGCAGGCGAGATCGGACACGTGGTTGTCGAACCGGGAGCCGCACAGTGCCCTTGTGGACGACGCGGCTGTCTGGAGGCTGTCGCATCGCTCAAGGCGGTTGAACGACAGTTGGGGCACGACTCGCTCGCTGAAGCATTGCAATCCGGCGCCCACAATCCGGTTCTCGCGAGGGCCGGCGAACAGTTGGGCGCGGTCCTGGCCCCGATCGTGAGCCTGCTCTTCCCGCCCCTGCTTATCGTCGGTGGCCGGCTTGCAGCGGCCGATTGCTACTTCGGGGCAATGGCCGCCACCCTTGTCGAAACGGCCCACCCGCGGGCGGTTGCCGGACTCAGGATCGAGCGAGCTCAAGCAGGGATCGATAGTGGAGAAATGGGCGCCGTCGCGGCGGTGCAGGATCAGCTGTTCGGAGCAGACGGTCCGATGTGGGCCGTGCGCGCGGAATTGATGGCAGTCGGAGGAGGGATTTCATCGTGACGCAGGGACGGTTGAGTGTGCTCGCATTCGGGGCACACCCGGATGATCTCGAGTTCCAGATTGGCGGCACGCTCGCCAGGTACGCGCAGATGGGCGCCCGCGTGACCATGGCGGTGGTCACCAACGGGGATGTCGGATCCAGTACCCTGCCGATGGAGGAGATCGCCGAAGTTCGGCGCCAGGAGGCACTGGCGGCAGCAAACCTGATCGGCGCCGATCTCATCTGGATCGGTTACCACGACGAGTTTTTCTTCCACAACGAGGAAAGTCGTCGCCGGCTTATCGATGTGATGCGCCAGGCCGAACCGGACGTGGTCTTCTGCCACTGGACCGATGACTACCACCCGGACCACAGCCTGAGCGGCCAGGCCGTCCGGGATGCCAGAATCATGACGGCAGTGCCGAACATCGTGACGGAACATTCGCCGCTCAGCCGGATTCCTGAGCTCTTCTTCTACGATACCCTCGCGGGCATCAACTTCTCGCCTGAAGTCTACGTCGACATCTCCGACACCTTCCCGATCAAGAAGGACATGCTGGCCTGCCACGTGAGCCAGAACCAATGGATCCGGGACATCTTCCAGGCCGATCTGACGGATCTCATGGAGGTGCAGACCCGGTTCCGCGGATTGCAGGCTGGCAAGCGCCACGCCGAGGGGTTTCGGGCGCTGGAGACCTGGCCACGAGCGGCGGACTTTTCAAAGCTTCCGCTCGGCTAGCGGTCTCCGTGCATCGCCCCGCCGGGACGCTACCAGCGAATGCCGGACTGCACCGGCCCGTCGTGGAAGTCCCGGCGCTCGGCGATGGGCCAGGCCCTCCACTCCTCGGCCAGTTCGACCAGCCGGGTGACCGTGGTCTCGAAAATGATCTCGCCCTTCTCGGCAGTGGCGGGCCTCGCGTCGCCGTGCACGCCCAAATCCGTCCAGCGCGACCAGTAGTCGTTGAACCGGACAAACGGGGTCGTGCTGTCCGACGACAGGTACTTGCCCATGACGTCGTCATCGGCCCCCGCCTTGTCCATCTGCACCCGCTCCGGCGCGAGATGAAGGTAGAGCGAGGTCTCGTACTCGTCCGCGTGGGCGATGACCTTGCTGTCCATGATCTCGCGGAACCGGTCGATCGAGAGATGAATGTAGTGGCAGGACGCGCAGAGCGATCCGGTTTCGAGCGTCGTCCGCCGCGCGATCGTGTCGATCAGCGGCATATTGGAGCCGTGGCCGTTGACGATCAGGATCTTCTCGAACCCGTGATACGCCACGCTCTTGGTCACGTTGAGGCAGAAGGCGATGAAGACCTCGGGTTCGATGTGGATCGTGCCCGGGAAATCG
>CAIPGK010000156.1 GCA_903864575.1 uncultured Chloroflexota bacterium | reverse complement strand
GTCTCGATCGCGAGATTGCCGCCCCACGACTGGCCCACAATCACCGGCTTCGCCCACCCGAGGTGGTCGACGACGGCCAGGATGTCGTCCGTGACGGTCTGGAAGTCGTATCCCCCAACCGGCTTGCTCGACTGACCATGACCACGAAGATCGATCGCAACCGCCTCGAACCCGCGACGGGCAAGCGACTCGCCAACACCGACCCACATGCGAAGATTGGATGCCAGCCCATGGACCAGCAGGAATCTCCCGCGAGGTTCGGAATCCGGCAACCAGCGTTGCGCGTGCAACCGGATGTCGGGACCAATGGTAAGGAAGGTTTCCTGCACCGTATCACCGTTCCTGCTCGTAATGGTATCCTCCCACAGGTGCGCGACAGCGCACGATTCCCATGGTCTGAGATATGGCATGGTTCATGCATAGCTCAGTTCGGAACATGGTATCATTGGCTGAATGATGTAAGGCATCGCGGTCAGTGAGCCTGTCGGAGTATGAGGCTTGGGGAGTAAGCCTCGAACCATCTCGATCCGGAGCGAATCGGGGGCGCTGGTTCGCTACGGAGCGTGCGAATGCGTCAGTTTCTGAGGCGATGCCCTGGGGCGCAGGCTCGCATCGGACTCCGCCAAAGCGCCAGTATGGAGTGTGATCGTGTCTCCCAAGAATACCGCCGGCTCGGCGGAGTCACTCGACCTTCGCAACCAGTCGATCTACGCGCTGTGGCAGGCCGAGCACGCAATGCGGCTCGCCATCGACACCGCGCTTGACGATCTGGCCATCTCGTTGCCGCAATTCGGCACCCTCACCTGGCTCTCCCAGGAACCGGGGCTGTCGACGGCGGATCTTGCCCGGCTGAACCGGGTTTCCCCGCAGAACATGGGAATGGCCGTCACGCGGCTGCTTTCCCTTGGCTACATCGAACGCACCCCGCCGCGCCGGGGCCGCGTCGCCGAACTGCGGCTCTCCGACAAGGGCACGCAGGTGCTGACGACCGCGCAAGGCCGGGTCTCCCAGGTGCAGGAGCAGATGCTCTCCACGCTCTCGGCCGCCGAGCGCGAGGCACTTCCCGGGATTCTCGCCCGCTGCCGCAAGTCGCTGGTCCAGGAACGATCCGGCAAGATCCTGCAGTTCGACGAGGGCGACAACTAGGCCACCCTCGATTCCCCTGCTCAAGGTCCACACGAACCATCCCGCGTCACGAGCCTGACGCGGGATGGTTTTTCGTGTTCAGACGGTGCACCCGGTTGACCCCGCTCATCGGGCTTCCGGGTGTCTTCCGTCCCTCTGCGAGACAGAAACCCGACGATACTGGACACGCAACGGGGGGCGGCCATCGGGCCGCCCCCCGTTGCCTCGTGGAGCAATGGATTCAGATGCGCGCCGCGCTACCGGTCGCTGCCGACCTCACGGAATTCGCCCTCGACCGTCGCGTCATCGTCCCCGCCGCCGGAGGCGCCGCCGTCCTGTCCGAAGCCGTCGCCGAAGCCGCCATCCTCGGGTCCCGCCGCCGCACCAGCCTGCTCGTACATGCTCGCGCCGACCTTGGTCAGGGACTGCACCATCTCCTCGTGCGCGGACTTCAGCCGATCGATGTTCTCGGGATCCTTGTCAAGGATCTCCTTTACCGTCTGGATCTTCTGATCGAGATCGGCGCGAACCTCGACGGGAACCTTGTCCCCATACTCGCTCAGCGTCTTCTCGGCCTGGAAGACCATGCCCTCGGCGTCGTTGCGGACCGTGATCGCCTCGCGGCGCTTGCGGTCCTCATCCGCGTGAGCCTCGGCCTCCTGCACCATCCGCTGGACCTCGGTCTCGGACAGACCCGAGGACCCGGTGATGGTGATCTTCTG
>CAIPGK010000155.1 GCA_903864575.1 uncultured Chloroflexota bacterium | reverse complement strand
GGTACAATCCCTCCGCACGAGCGCCGCTCACCCCATGCGCACCCGGCCGAAAGGGACCCGTGATGTTGACCACGACCGCACGCGCCACCACCCTCGCCCAGCCCCGCCGCCGCGTCCTGTTCGCCGCAACCGCCCCTGCCCTCCTGCTGGCCCTGCTCCTCGCCCTGCTCCCCGCCGCAATGCCATCCGGCGGCACCCTCGCCCGCGCCCAGTCCGCCACCCCCGTGCTCTCCCTCCCCGACGTTCCCACCCTCGACCTTGCCGGCGTCCAGCCGCGCCCCGTCGACGCCGCCATGCTCGCCGCCCTCGACGCCTACGCCAGTGATGCCGCCGAGCGCTACGGCATCATCGGCGCGTCCTGGGCCATCGCCGCCAACGGCGACGTCGCCGGCTCAGGCGCATATGGCCTACGCGAAATCGACGGCAGCGCCCCCGTCACCCCCGACACCCGCTTCATGATCGGCTCCGTCACCAAGAGCCTCACCTCCCTGATGGCCGCCACCGTCGTCGACGACGGCCGCGCCTCCTGGAATACCCCGCTCGCCGCCCTGATCCCCGGCTTCGCCCTTGCCGATCCCGCCCTCGCCGCACGCGTTACCCTCGCGGACAGTTTCTGCGCCTGCACCGGCCTCCCCCGCGACGACATCCCCCTCATCCTCGACCCGCCCGCCGCCCCTGCCGACATGCTCGCCCAGCTTGCCGGCATCGACCCCGTTACCCCCTTCGGAGACGCCTTCAACTACAGCAACCAGCTCTACGCCGCCGGCGGCTTCGCCGCTACCCTCGCCACCAGCGGGACCATTCCCACCCTCGCCCGCGACTACGACCTCGCCATGCAATCCCGCGTGCTGAACCCCATCGGCATGACCGCCTCTACCTTCCGCCTCGAGGATGTCCTCGACTCCCGTAACTACGCCGCTCCCCACGGCGTCACCATCTCCGGCGACACCGTGACCATCCCCCTCCTTGCCGAGGACCACTTCGTGGGGAACATCGCCCCAGCGGGCGCACTGTGGTCCACCGCGCCGGACATGGCCCGCTACCTCGCCACCCAGCTCAATGACGGCATCGCCCCCGGCGGAGCGCGCGTCGTCTCGCCGGAGAACCTTGCCGTCACCCACGGCCAGCGGATCGACATGGGTTCATCGGTTTCCGCTGGCGCCCCGCCGCTCATCGCCAACACCTTCGGCGGCTATGCCCTCGGCTGGGTCCTCGGAACCTGGAATGGCCTACCCATCATGTCGCACGCAGGCGGAACCCTCGGCTTCACGTCGGAAGTCGCCATGCTGCCCGATGCCGGGGTCGGCATCGTCATCCTCACCAACGGCGGCAACACTGCCGGTCTCTTCAACATGGCCGTCCAGTTCCGGCTCTTCGAATTGCTCTACGGCCTCGACCCGCAGGCCGCGCCCCTCACCGATCAGCTCGTCACCCTCACCCGCACGGCCACCGACGCCATCGCCGCAGGCCTCCCCGCCATCGAGCCCGACCCCGCCGCCATTTCCCCCTTCGTCGGGTCCTACCAGCGCCCCGGTCTCGGCGTGATCCGCCTCTCCCTCGAAAACGGCGCGCCCATCCTCACCGCCGGGACCATGCGCACCCGTCTCCTCCCCGCCCCGCCCGCGGCCGACACGGACCCCGCCGCAACGCCCGAACCCGGCGATCCCGGCCAGCGATTCCTCCTCGTCGATCCGCCCCTCGGCAGCCCCGACGTCTCCATCACCCTTCGCCAGACCGCCGACGGTCCCGAACTCCGCCTCGAGACCGTCGAGGAGCAGCCCCACAGCTACATCTTTACCCGCGTTCCATAACAGACGGTCCGCACGACCCGGGAGGCCGCCCGTGGCGCGTCCTTCCGTCGATCCACTGCTGAACGCTGGATGCGAAGGCGCGGCCTCCTCCTGCGGCGGCATCGGCGGC
>CAIPGK010000154.1 GCA_903864575.1 uncultured Chloroflexota bacterium | reverse complement strand
TTGCGTTGAATGCTGCGGCGGCCATTGCGCAGGAACAGGGGTTTGCGCCCGCGCCGGGTGCATGGGGTCCGGGTGCGCCTGCACCGGCGGACTCTCGTTCCAGTGTGGATATGGGCTGAAATGCTGCACCATGGGCGGCACGCTGTATGGGAGCGGGACCTGCCAGTACACATGCCCGTGGACTCCCTGAAAACGCGGTAGGATTCTGCCATTCGCTACCACTGCGGCGCGACGCGCGGCGATGGCCGCCCGCGCCCGGATGAGCCACGGAAAGGGCGACGGGCAATGGCACAGGCTCCCGCAATCACCATTGGGCAGGAGTTTCAGGAGGAGTTCTCCGGGTCGTGGGCGATGCACCAGCGAGCCCGGAAGGCGATCGCCGGCGGCATCAATCACGATGGCCGGTACGCGAAGCCGTTCCCGCCCTACATCGTGCGCGGCGACGGTGCGTACAAGTGGGACGTCGATGGACACAAGCTGATCGACTACGTGATGGGTCACGGGTCGCTCATCCTTGGCCACAATGATCCGGACGTGACCGCGGCGATGCAGCATGCGCTCACACTTGGCACCCATCTCGGCGCGGGCCACGAAGGCGAGATCATCTGGGCAGAGCAGGTCAAGCGCCTCGTTCCCGGTGTCGATCTCGTGAAAATGACCGGCAGCGGCACCGAGTCCACGCTGCTCGCGATGCGAATTGCCCGCTCCTTTACCGGCAAGACGACGATCATCAAGTTCGAGGGCCACTTTCACGGTTGGAACGACTATGCCCTGAAGGGCGAGAAGCCGCCGTTCGACACGACCGTTTACCCCGGCATCCCCGCCGAGGTAATGACCACCATGGACGTGCAGCCTGCCAACGATCTCGCCGCGCTCGAGGCCCGGCTGAAGCGGGGCGACGTTGCCGGCATCATCATGGAACCGAGCGGCGCGTCGTGGGCCATGGTCCCCTTCATCGAGGGCTTTCTGCAGGGGGTCCGCGACCTTGCAACCCGGTACGGCGCGGTGCTCATCTTCGATGAGGTCATCACCGGGTTCCGGTTTGCGGCGGGCGGCGCGCAAGAGCGCTACGGCGTTCAGGCGGATGTCGCCACCTACGCGAAGGTCATCGCGGGTGGCATGCCCGGCGGCGCCGTGGCGGGCCAGGGAGATGTCATGGAGGTGCTCGCCTTCCGGGACGACGATCCCCAGTGGAACGCGACAAAGAAGATTCGCCACCAGGGAACGTTCAATGCCCAGCCTGTTGCGGCCGCGGCTGGCACGGCTTGCCTGATGAAGCTGGAGGGTGGAGCGGTCAACCGCCGGGCGGACGAACTCGGTGCGCGACTGCGGTCGGGATTCAACACCGTTCTCTCACAGCGGGAACTTCCCGGTTTTGCCTGGGGCGAGAGTTCGCTGTTCCATGTCGCTCTCGGGCTGGATGCGGCGAATCGCACTTCGGGCGATCTTCGCAATCCGGAGGGGGTCTCCCCGACCGCGCTGAAGAACAGCCCGGGGCACCCGCGGAACCATGCGCTCTACCAGGGGCTCATGCTCGAAGGCATCGAGGTCTTCCACGGAGGGGGGTTGCTCTCGGTTGCCCATACCGAGGACGATGTCGACGCCACCGTCGCGGCGTTCGACCGCGTTCTGGCGCGCATGGAGGCCGAGGGCCTGTACGACTGATTGGGCATCCCGGTGATAT
>CAIPGK010000153.1 GCA_903864575.1 uncultured Chloroflexota bacterium | reverse complement strand
CCGTCGATGCCGTAGAGGTAGGGGCCTTCGCCGCGGCCGGTGTAGAGGGGAGCGTCGAGGTAGGGCGAGAGGCGCATGGAGGCTGATACGCCGCCTGCGAGCACGCCGCGCGCACGGGAGAAGAGATCGGATATGGGAAGACTGGGTGCGCTCACGGGTGGCCGTCCTCGGGGTTGCTCGACATGCGCGGACGCCGCCGTGACGCGCGCGTGCCGGGAATGTGAAATCTGCTGGGTCACCTGTCAAGAGCGGGACCCCATCGAGGCGGGAGCGGCGTGCTAGAGTCCGGCAGTTTGACGGCGAGGGAGGCGGGCTCCGCCTCGTTCGCCGGGGTGCAACGGCGGTCGGAGGACGGCATGGCGAGGATCAGGTTGGCCTACGTCGGGGGCGGCAGCACGCGCGCCCCGGGAACGATGGCCTCGTTCATTGATCAGGGAGCGAATTTCAACGGGTCGGAGGTCGTCCTGATCGATCTCGACGCGGAGCGGCTCGAGTTGGTGCAGGCGCTTGCCCGGAAGATGGCCGATTGCGCCGGGATCGATCTCACGATCACCGCAACGACCGACCGCCGCGCCGGGCTGGCCGACTGCGACGCGGTCCTTTCCTCCTATCGCCCGGGTGGGTTCAAGGCCCGCCATTTCGACGAGAGCATTCCCCGCAAGCACGGCGTGATCGGGCAGGAGACCCAGGGACCGGGAGGGTTCTTCATGGCGCTTCGGTCGCTGCACGTGATGCGCGGGATTGTCGAGGACGTGCAGGCGGTCGCGCCGAAGGCGACCATTTTCAATTACACCAACCCGGTGAATGTCGTCGCGCAGGCGGTGACGCAGTTTTCGGACGTGTCGCTGATTTCCTTGTGCGAGGGTCCGATCATCTACACCGGGGAACTGGCCGAGGCTGCGGGGCTGGACCCGGAGAAGCTGCAGGCCGATTGCATCGGACTGAATCATGCGTCGTGGTCGGTGCGCCAGCAGTACGACGGGCGCGATGTAATGCCCCTGCTGGCTGACGCATGGGAGCGCCGCAAGGACGACCCGGACCTGAAGCCCGGCACGCGGAGAATGTGGGAGGTCGCGCTTGCCGTCGGCTCCATGCCGTCCGAGTACATGCAGTACTACTTCTTCGAGCGGGAGATGATCGACTACTTCGCCAACAAACCGACCACCCGCTCCGAGGACATCATGTCGTGGGTTCCCGACTACTGGACCCACTACCGCGAGCAATTGGACGCCGCCTGCCCCACGCTTGACCCTGACCGCTCTCGCGGCGGCATTCACGAACTGGAACTGGCCATCGACTGCATGGATGCAATCTACAACGACCGCAACGAGACAATGCCGGTGAACGTGCCGAACCGGGGCGCGATCCCCGGACTGCCGGATGAATGCGTGGTGGAAACGGTCGGATTCGTGAACGGGCGGGGGGTGGCGCCGCTGGCGTTGGGTCCGCTGCCCGCCGGGGCGCGTTCGCTGACCTACTCGCTGGCCGAATACCAGATGCTTGCTGCTGACGCCGCATGGAACGGGACCCGAAAGGACGCCATCCGGGCGCTGTCCAGCAATCCGCTCTGTCGCGATCTGCCGACTGCCGAGAAGATTTACGATGAACTGGCCGCGGCGCATCGGGATCTGCTGCCCGCGCGACTGCTGGCATGAGCCAACCGAGGAGCTGACCGTGAACGCGATCGTGTCTGACAATCCGACGATGGTGAGCCGGGAGGTCGCCGATCTCGTCATTGGGGCGATCCGGAAAGATCCTGATCTCGTGCTGATTCCGGCAACCGGCAATACGCCAATGGGCGCCTACGCCCGGCTTGCCAAGCAGATGCGCCGGGATGCCGCCGATGTCGCACACGTCCGGGTGTTCCAGTTGGACGAGTATCTCGATCTGCCGCCGGGGGACAGTCGCCTGCTCTCCGGATGGATGCAGCGGTCGCTGATCGATCCGCTTGGCATACCACCCGCCAACGTGACCGGTTTCCGGAGCGATGCGCCGGACGTGACAGCCATGTGCCGGGAGTACGATGCCGCCCTCGAAGCGGCGGGGGGCGCGGGTCTGACGATCCTGGGCCTGGGGCCGAATGGGCACATCGGGTTCAATGAGCCGCCGTCCGGGGCCGATTTGCCAACGCGTGAGATCGCCCTCACTCCGGAGTCGATCCGCTCGAACGCAGGATACTGGGGCGGGGAGGCGCGCGTTCCGCTGCGAGCCGTCACCTGCGGGATGGCGCAATTGCTGGCATCGCGCCAGATCGTGCTGGTCGTCACCGGGGAAGGCAAGCGGGAGATCCTGGCCAGAACGGTCGCCGGCCCGGTGACCCCCGACGTTCCCGCAAGTTTCCTGCAAACTTCGCCGAACGTGACGATCGTCGCCGACCGGGCGGCCTGGGGCGATCTTCCGCTTCCATAGGGTCCGTGGACATCCGCTACCATGAACCGCTGGGGACGCATCCGGCCAGGAGGGGGCCTTGCATCTCGGGGTCGACGGCGGCAACACCAAGACAGTCGCGCTGGTAGCCGCATCTGACGGGACGATCCTCGGGGCCGGGCGCGGCGGCCCCAGCGACATCTACGCAACCGAAACCGAATCCGCCGCCGTCGATGCGGTCGCGGCAGCCGTCAACGCCGCACTGAACTCCGCCATGATCCGGCGAGATGATCTCGCGTCGGCGGCATTCGGCATGGCGGGGGCGGATTGGCCGGAGGATTTCCGGTTACTGCACGATGCGTTCGCGGCCCACGGCTGGACCGATGATCCGCTCATCGTCAACGACGCGATCGGCGCGCTGCGCGCGGCATCTCCCGACGGCTACGGCGTGGCGCTCGTTGCGGGGACAGGCATGGCCATCGCCGCCCGTTCGCCCGAAGGGGGCGTCTGGCACTCCAGCCACTGGCCGACCGCGGGGGGAGGGTCCGGGCTCGGCGAGGCGGCGCTGGACGCCATCTTCCAGGCGCATCTCGGGGCTGCGCCGGAGACGTCGCTGACCCGGCGCGCACTCGATCTGCTCGACCAGCCGAGCGTCGAAGCGATCCTCTACGACATCACCGCGCGCGGCAGGCGACGGTGGGTCGTGGCGGACTATGCGCGGCTTGCGCCGATCGTGCTGGATGAGGCCTGCGCCGGCGATCCCGTTGCCGAGGGGATTGTCGCGGAGGTCGGGCGCAGGCTGGCGCGCCACGCGGCGGCGGCGGCGGACCGGGTGGGCCTCGACATGGAGTGCTTCACCCTTGCCCTTGCCGGAGGGACCTTCCGGCACCGGGGCACCTGCTACCTCTCGGCCATCGTCGGCGCGCTGGCGGAGGAACTACCCTGCATCACCCCGATCGTGAGCGATCTCGAGCCGGTGGCGGGCGCGGTGATGCTG
>CAIPGK010000152.1 GCA_903864575.1 uncultured Chloroflexota bacterium | reverse complement strand
TCGCAGACCTCGTCGCGCCCGTTGCGCTCGTAGCAGGCTCCGCCGAGGATCTGGTTTCGCTCGTCGCGGGTGGTGATCAGCAGGTCGCCGGTTTCCTGCCGCTGGCGGCGCACGTTGAAGCGGACATCAACCGGGCGGCCGCCGCGACGAAGGGTGAAGGTGCGCTTCTCGACGAAATCGCGCAGTTGGCCAGCCTGCGGGATGCTCTGCCCACTTACGCCCTGCGGGACTGCCTCCCACGAGCCAACCGGAAGGTCGTCGACCACGACTGCGCCGGGCGTGCCGTCGGCATCCCCTTCGCCGTTGTCACAGACGGGTCCGCGCTGATTCTTGCCGGAGTTGAGCAGGTAGCACTCGCCGGGGGCGGGTTGACCGGATTCGTCGTAGGCCCGGAGCGTGACGCTCCCGGTTTCGGGGGCGAGCGGGGCGTTGACGAAGGAGACCGGAGTCTCACGATCGCCGATGACCTCGACATACTGCGGTTGCGTCTGTTCGTAGCCTTCCGGCGCGCGCGATTGCTCGATGGTGGCGGGGCCAGCGGCGAGACCGGCGATGCCGACTGCACCGTTCCGGTTGTCCGTGTCCCGGCGGTCGTTGTCGCAGACCTCGGCCTGCGGATCACCGGCGGCGTCGAGCACGCGATAGCATGCGCCGCCGAGGGCGGAATCGCCCGGATCGACCGTGGTGACCAGCAGACTTCCGGTGGCGGGGGTAACCGGGCGGGTGGTGACGGCGACGTCCGTCACCGTGTCGGACTCGACACGGGCGCGGGTGTTCCCGGCCAGTTCGTAGCCTTGCGGGGCTCGCGCTTGGGCGATGGTCCACGCGCCGATGGGCAGGCCGTCGACGCGAATCGTGCCGGGGGAGGGGTCGCTGTCGTCTGGGCCGTTGTCGCAGACTCGAGCGAGTTCGACCGGGCCGCGCAGGTCATAGCAGAAGCCTTCGAGGGCGACCGGGGATCCATCCGGATTCAGCGCGGTGACAGCGAGTGATCCGGGAGGAGCCGGTTCGGGTGTTGCGGTCGGGCGCTTCTCCGGTTGAGCCGGCGCCACGCCGGGGCCACCCTGGGCGGCGGTTGCGGCGGACGGGACCGCGCCTTCGGAGGTCGCCGTGGCGGCCGCAGGCTCCGGGGTTTCCGTCGCCGCCGGAATTGGGGATGCGGTGGGTTCCGGGGTGGCAGTCGGAGCGATGCGCTCCAGCGTCACCGGGACATCGATCGACCTGCCAGCGGGAACGTCGACGATGACGGGTTGCGGCACCTCGAAGCCATCCGTAACCCGCGTGATGGTGAAGGTCCATTTGCCGGGCGGGGTGTCGGGGAAGGTGAGGATGCCGTCCTCGCCCTGGTCGCAGAACTCGTCGCTCGCGATCCCGTCGGGGCCGGTGATGGTGAGACAGGTTCCGGGCAGCAGATTGCCGTCCGGGTCCTCGACGGTGAGGACGGCCTGCCCGTTCGGGCGGGTCAGGCTCAGATCGATGCCGGAGGCCTGGTTCTCGACGACGATGATCGCCTGCTCGGCGGGGACCGGGTAGCCCTCCGGCAGCCCGGAGAGACTCACCGCGTACTGGCCGGACGGAACCTTGTCGAAAGCCACCACGCCCGCTGCAGGATCGAGGTCTGCTCCGGCGGAGTCGCAGACCGGGCCGACGGGATCGCCGCCGCGCGCCGGGCGAAGTTCGGCGCAGAAGGTCACTGGTTGACCGAGTTCGTCGGTCAGGGTGACGCGGACGGAACCTTCGCCGGGGACAGCCTGGAAGGTGAGCGCGCTCACCTCGCCAACCCCCACGGCGACCGACTGCTCGGCAGGCTGGGAAGGAAGCGCGCCGGTGGGCGGGGTCGTTTCGCGGACGGTCCAGTCGCCGACCGGAACATCGGCGAATCGGATGTTGCCATCCCCGTCGTCGTCGCACAGACTCTGGGCGACGGATCCATCCGCCGCGACGAGATCGAAGCACGCGCCGCCGATGGCAGCGCCATCGGACTGCTGAGAGCGGACCGCGATTGCGCCGGTCTCGGGGGCGCGCCGGACGATCTCGAAGGAGGCCTCGGTGACCTCACCGGCGGTGATGACCACGTCCTGGCCACTCGGATTTTCGGCATTCGGATCGCTGCTGGCGGCGATGACGCCATAAGTTCCGGGGGCGATGCCGTCGATCTGGACGACGCCCGAGGCTGGGTCGGAATCTCCCTGCGCGTTGTCGCAAATTGGTGTCCCCGCAATGGAGCCGTTGAGCGACTCGACGCAGAACGCGGGGTCAAGTTCCTCGGCTACGGCCGCGGTGACGCGGAGCGAGCCGGTCTGGACCTCCGGGGCGAAGGTGAAGGTCACGCGGCCAGTCTGGCCGGGAGCGATGTCGACGGAGAAGCGCTCGTCGTTGCGGGAGTATCCCTGCGGCGTCCGGTTGACGTTGACGCCGTACTGACCTGCCGGGAGACCGCTCGCAAGGATGCGGCCGGGGGCGGGATCGCCGTCTCCCGCCGGATCGTCGTCGCACACGGGGCCGGCGGCGGGGCCGCCGAGTCCGAAGCATGCGCCGCCAACGGGCTGGCCGTCCGGATCAACCGCGTTGATCTCGAGCGATACGGTGTCGGGCGCGGCCTGAGCGAGAACGACGGAGACGGGCGAAATCTCGCCGGGATTGACCGTGATCGCCTGCGGAGCGGGTGGCTCGTACCCCTCGGGCGGGGTGACGGTCAGGGTGTAGTCGCCGGGTTCCATCCCTTCGTAGGAGACGATGCCGGGTTGGGCGTTGCCGTCGCCGTCGGAGTCATCGCAGAGTCTGTTGGCCGGGGTGGGTCCATCGAGGCGGAGGCATGCGCCCCCGGTCAACTGGCCGTCGGGGCCGGTGATCGTGACCTCGATGCCGCCGGGATTGCGCGCGACGTCCGGCGTTGGCATCAAATCGCCGTCCTGGATGACGCGCGGGGATTGCCCTGGCTGGACCTGCACCTGCACGGTTTGCCCCGCGCTGATGTCGATGGTGAGATCGCCAGCGGAGAGCCCGGAGGTGGGCGGCGCGGCAGTCTCGACGAAGTAGTAGGAGCCGGGCGGGACGTTCTCGATGCGGATGCGTCCCCCCTCGGGGTTGGCGTCGGTCGCGTCGTTGTCGCACAGGTCGTACTCGGCGGGACCCGCAAGGTAGAAGCAGCCGCCCGGAGCGAGATTCCCGGCGTCATCGAAGGCGCGGATGATGACCACTCCGGCGTCGCCAGCGGGTTCCTCAGTGGCTTGTTGGGCCGCGCCAGCGATCGGGCTGGTGACGGTGACGCGCGAGCCCTCGCCGGGGGCGATCGTCACGGGCTGGTCCGGAGCCGGATCATGGCCTTCCGGGGTGGTGGATTGGCGCAGGATGTAGTCGCCGGGCTGCAGATCGTTGATGACGAAGCGGTTGTCGCCATCGGGGGCGCAGAGGCCGGTGAGGGTGGCCGGTCCGGTCAGGTCGTAGCACGCGCCCGGCAGGGGGTTGCCGGCGTCATCCACGGTGTCGACACGAAGCGCGCCAACCTCGGTCGCCTGCTCCAATGCCTGGTACGTGATGCCGGCGCGGCTGGTGTCGCCGGCGCGGACGTCGATGTCGATCGGCTGGGCTGGAAGCATGCCGTCCGGCGCCGAGCGTTCCTCGATTCGCCATGGTCCTTCCGGAACGTCTGCGAAGGCGAGGATGCCGTCGGCGGCGCCGTCGGCGTCGTCGCATTGCTCGCGGCGCTCGCCGTTGTCGCGATTGACGAGGGCGTAGCAGCCCCCTGCGAGCGGCGCGCCGTCCGGCCCGATAACGGCGAGTTCGACGGCGCCGGTTCCAGCTCCCGGCGAGGATTCGGCCTGATCGGTCTGGCCCTCCTGCGCGCGGCCGTGGATGAACGTGACGCGGGAGCCTTCGGGCGCGAGTTCGACCTGCTGGTCGGGCAGAGGGTCGCGGCCCTCGGGAGCGGTGACTTCACGGATCGTGTAGAGGCCGGGTTGCAGGCCGTCGAAGGTGATGATTCCGTCGGCGTCGTCGTCGCAGGCCTGGAATCCGAACTCGACGATCTCGACGCACGCGCCGGGCAGCGGATTGCCCCGCGCGTTCTCGATGGCGATGGCAAGTTGACCCGCCTGAACGGGCGTCGCGGGTTGCTGGCCCGGGTCGGGTTCGCCGGTGGGCGCACCGTCCGGTTCGGTTGGGGCGCCATCCGGACCGGCGACGGTCATCTGCTGGTCGCCGGGGGCGAGGTCGATGCGCTGGGGTTCGGCGGGGTTGAACCCTTCCGGAGCGCGGGTTTCGCGCAAGTCGGCAGGAATCAGGTCGACGCCGTTCGGGAACCGGATGAGCGTCCTGCCGTCCTCCGCCCCGTCGTCGCCGTCGCACGCTTGCGCGAGAAGGGTTCCCCCATCCTGCACGGCGAAACAGGAGCCGGCAAGCGGTTGCCCGGCGCCGTCGGTGCGGGTCACGGCGAGCGTTCCGGAAGGGATGATGTCCTTGCCGGTGACCTGGCCGGCGTCGTCGGCTTCGAAGATGACGCGGGAGTCGCGGTCGAGGGTCACGGAATCCTGCGCGACAGGTTGGCCGTTGACGAGCACCTGGACCCCGTAGACGCCGGCGGGGGCGTCCCAACGGGCAACGTAACCGCCGCGGCGGGCGGGCTGCATGGGTATTCGTTGGCCGAGATCGGTGACGAGTTCGACGTTTGCCGGGACCGGTGCGGCGATGACCTCACCGGTGTTGGCGTTCCACGAGATGTATGCGCCGGCGGCGCCGTCCGGGATCTGCAGACGCAGATCCTGCCCGTTCGGGTCGCCGTTCTCGCCGAGGGAATAGCGGGAGCCGTCGTCGAGGGCGATGCGGAACAGGTAGTCGCCGGGAGGGATTGGCAGGAAGGCGGCGAAGATGTTGCTGCCGGTCTGGCGCAGTTCGCTCTGGGCGCAGGCGGGATCGCCGTCGTAGGCGCAGCCAAGGAGGGTCTGGAAGTTGCCGGTGGCCGTCACTCGCTGGGGGAGCGGGATGGGTTGCGGATCGCGGGCGCGCTGGGCCGATGCCGCTGGGGCGAGGGGGCCAAGCAGGCCGATGAGCACCGCCGCTGTCGCAAGCAGGTGGAGGAGGACGGGGGTGACGGAACGGAACCGACGAGCGATGGATCGCATGCATCCCCTCCGCGGGAAACGGAACCTGCGAGCGGTGGCCGGCGCCATCCGGCGCGGCCGCGGGCCGGATGTGCTGCAACGGTAGCACGCTCCGGGCGGCAGTCAACCTGCGCGGACTCGGGGCGGGTTTGCGGCGCTTGCCGGGGGAAACCGCCGTTGCAATCTCCGAAACGCGCGGAACGGCCGCACCGTTCCGTCACAGTGAAAACGGCCCCCGGCGCATCGCCGGGGGCCGTTTTCGTTGCTGGTCGGCTGTCGTCCGATTACTTCGCCGCCTTGAGGGCCGCGACCTCGGCAGAGAGTTCCTGGATGGCCTTGATCATCGGGGCGATAAACTCGTCGTACCCGATCGAGAGCACATCTTCGCCGCCGTTCACGGTGCGGTCCTGGAAGCCGCCGAAGTCGATCCCGGACTCGGCGATGAGCCCCGCGACTTCCTGCGCGATCAGTCCATGATGGAAGCGATCGCGCTTCTTGCTGCCGTCGTGAACGAGGTTGGCCAGTTTGCTGGCAGCGCTCCATTCGGTCATGGCCGAGTTGTATGCGGCGAGTTCCTCGGCGGGGGCATCGACCGACGGGCGGACCGGCATGGCCGGGCGGTAGTCGTCGCGCATGTCCCACCGGTAATCCACCGGACGCAGGAGGTTGATGAAGTCGAGCCCGAGCACGGTGTCGCGGACATCGGCCTTGTCGCGGAGGTCGGAACGGTTCTGGACCGTGCCGTAGACGTAGGTGGTGGTCAGGGAGTTGCCGAGCTGGACTTCGTTGCTCCCGGCAACCTCGGCCTGATACCCGATGCCGGTGGCATTCGACCAGGTATTGACGGAGGTCATCGCGTCCTTGCCGAGCGCGCTGTTGTTGTCGCCGGTGGTGACGTTGGTGAGGGCGCCGGTGCCGACCGCGGTGTTGCTGCCGCCGCCCTGCGCGTTGTTGAGGGCGTTGTATCCAATGGCGACGCTGTAGCTGCCAGTGTTGGCGTAGAGCGCGCCGTAGCCAATGGCGGTGTTGCCGTCGAATGCCCCGCCCGCCTGCAGCGTATTCTGACCGATGGCGGTGTTGTTGTTGCCGGTTGTCTGCCCGGTGAGGGCTTCCTTGCCGATGGCGGTGTTGCCGGCCCCGGTGGTGATGGAGGTAGCGGCGCCGCTGCCGACGGCGGTGTTGGCGGAACCGCTGGTGTTGGCGTTGAGCGCGTTGCGTCCGATCGCGGTGCACCAGTCGCCAAGGTGGTTGTAGAGCGCGCCGTCGCCGACGGCGGTGTTGCCCTGACCGCTGATCAACTGGCCCATCGTCAGGTTGCCGATGGCCATGTTGGCGGAACCGCTGTCGAGATTCTGGAGGGCGCCGACGCCGAGGGCGACGTTGCGGAACCCGGAGGTGTTGGACTTAAGCGCGCCGACGCCGATGGCGACGTTGTTCGCCCCGGTGGTGTTCGCCTCGAGGGCGTTTTTGCCGAACGCGATCAGGTTGATGCCTTCGTTCGGGCCGTTGACGATGTTGGCGTCGCCGGTGTTCGCCCCGATGTAAATGTTGGACGGATCGTCGCTATCGATGTGGAAGAGGGTGGCGTCGCTGCTGTTCTTGAACACCATCAGCGGGCCGGTCTGGGAAGATGCGCCCTTGAAGATCGACAGGGCGTCGGTGCCCACCGCGCCAACCACATCGAGCATGGCGTAGGGTGTGCCGGTGTTGATGCCGATGTAGCCGGTGTTGGCGTAGTCGTAGAACAGTCGGTAGTCGCCGTCAAAGGACCCGCCGTCGTTGATCTGGACGGCGCCGGTCGGACCGCCAGGCGTGACCGTAGCGGCCGAGCCGGTGGGACCTGCAGGCCCGGTGGGGCCCTTGCGTCCCTTGCGGTTCGGACCGGTGGGACCAGTCGGGCCGCGGCGGCCGCGCTTGCGGCGTTCGGTCTGGGCGCCGTCGCTTGTGTCGCCGACGGTGCTCTTGTAGGTTTGGGCGGGGTCCACCCGCTTCTCGGCGGCGGCGCCGGAGACGAGGGCGGAGAAGCCTGCCGCCGCGCCGATGACACCGAGGAATGCGGACCTGCGTCCGGTCGCGCGAGCCATGAAGCCGGATACGGGCTCGTTGACCGCTTCGCGGTCGCGCTGCTCCGGGTGCTGCGGGTCGAACATGTCGAGTTTCCTCCCCTATGGCTGTCCGGCGAACTGCCGGCAGATCCTACCCCCAACGATGGAACGATGCGGCACGGGCCTGTCCGTTGCCGCATCGTTACTTAAAGCAACATAGCAAATCAGATGGGTCTCAGGCAATCGTTTCAGGCCATCCGGTGGTAATGCGGCACGTTCGTGTAGGTGAGGCGGCGGCAGCAGTTCAGACCCGCAAGCGCTGGTGGCGACGGAAAATGTGTCACCGGCAGCTGGTGGGTCCGCGGGCGGCACAGGGCCCACCCCGGGCGCGGAGCGTGCAGGCTCGGACGGAGCCGCACCTGCACGCTCCGCGAACCTAGAGACCGGCTTTCAGCGAGGCGATCTCGGTTGAAAGCGCCTCGATTCGTGCGCCGAACTCGGACTTGAGGCTGGCGTTCTCGCGCGCAAGTTCCTGGACTGCCTTGATAAGGGGGGCGATGAGTTCCTCAT
>CAIPGK010000151.1 GCA_903864575.1 uncultured Chloroflexota bacterium | reverse complement strand
GGCAACCAGTCGCTGGCCGCGCTCAAGGGTAAGGCCGCGATCGCCAACGCGAAGCTCGCCTACGAGCGCTTCGCCGAAATCTTCGGCTCCCCGCGCTTCGCCAAACTCGCCGCGGCGGGCGCCGACGTGCAGCGGCCGCTCTGGGCCAGCACCTCGGTCAAGAACCCCGCCTACCGCGACGTGCTCTACGTCGAGGAATTGGTCGGCCCGCACACGGTCAACACCATGCCGCGCCCGACCATCCAGGCCTTCATCGACCACGGCATCTCCGCCCGCACCATCGACAAGGACCTCCCCGAGGAACACGCGGTGATGGCGGCCATCGCCGCCGCGGGCATCGACTTCGACGCCGTCACCAACCAACTTGAGGAAGAAGGCATCAACGCCTTCATCAAGTCATTTGACACCCTGCTGGCAGGCGTGGAGTCCAAGCGCTCGATGTTCGCCGTCGCGGACTGACTCAGGCAGACATTTCCTGAATGGAAGCGCCCCCGATCCCTTCGCGGGGATCGGGGGCGCTCGCGTTCAGTGCCGGATCGCTCAGCGGATCACCCCAGCGGACGAATCTCCACCGCGTCGCAGATCAGGCACCCCTCGGTGACGACCAGACCCGCGCCGCCGTGGAGCAACGGGGAGTCATCGTCAGTAACAGACAGCACCTTCGCGCCGTCGACAAAGCCGGTAATCGTGTTGCCGCGCACCTCGAGCGAGAGGGCGTGCCTGCGGTCGAATCCCCACGGCACGGCGGCCTCGGCCAGCACGGTCCGGCCGTCGCGCTCGCGAACCAGCCGAGCCATGCCGTCGTTGCAGAGCAGCAGCCCGTACCACCGCTTGAACCCGCCGCTCCGCGCCGCGATGCCCGCCTCGGTCGCCAGCGGAACCTCGATGGTCGCGGAGACGGCGTAATCCTTCCAGTCGGCCGTTCCCTGGCTGATGAGTCCGGTCCCGGCGTTCTGCACGATCCGGTATGCCTGCGGCCAGCGGGCCTCCCACTGGTCCACGCCCTCGACCCAGGCCCGGCGCCAGAGCGCGCCGCCGACCGCGGGCCGGGCGAGCGTCACCGTCGGAGCGCCGGTCCAGCCGAGCGCGTCGAGGGAGACCGCGCCCCCCTCGACCTCGATCCCCACCTTCGCGATCGGCGAACCACCCGTGTCGGGCACGATCCAGTCGAGATCGGCGCTTGCCCCCGCCGCAAGGCTCGCGCCGGGACCGTGGATCGTTTCCATCACGTCGCCCGCGCCGTAGATGTCGATGGCGAGCCGCACCCGCGCCGGCGCCTCGCCAGCCGAAACCCGCGCCGTGACCCGCTGCCCGGGGTAGATGGTCGGCGAGGCCAGCAAGGTATAGCCGGGCATCTCGATCGCGTCTTCCGGGATGAACGTCGCGGTCATCGCCCGGGCCGCGCCTGCACCCGGCGTGACGGCAAGCGCGCCACTGCCGAGCGACGAGTGGCCCGTCACATGCTCGACCGTCGCGCCGACGCCCTCGGCGATGAAGCCCTGGACCGACCCCGGCAGGTCGAAGTGGAACCGCGCTCCGCCCTTCGGCGCGACCGCATCGAGACCGGCGAGCGAGCGGCCGATGTTCACGACCTCGAACGTCTCGATCGCCGCGTCGGTGATGCCCCGGCCTCCGTCTGCCGTCGCGAGGTACATACGGTCAGCGACCGGCCCGCGCCAGTCGTACTCCATCGCGTCGATGCCGGCGAGTCCGTTTTTGATGCCCATGATGCAGCCGACGTTGGCTGCGTTGCAGTCGGTGTCCCAGCCGCAGGTGTTGACGATCATCTGGGAACGGGAAAAGTCGTCCTCCCCATGCAGCAGGGCGTGCATGATCAGGGCGTGGTTCGGCACCATGTGGCAGTTGCCGCCGAACTTGTCGTAACCGTAGGAACCGGCGATGAGTTCCCGGGTCTTGCGCCAGTCCGGCTCGGCGGCGTGCCAGGCGCGAACATCGTGGATCAGCCGCGCGATCACCGAGTCGGCGGGAATCAGGGCGACCGCGGTGTCGATCAACCGGTTCAGGTCCGACTCGACGAAGGCCTGGGCCTCCATTGCCGCAACGACCTGCGCGCCATAGATCGCCTCCCCGTCATGGGAGACGGAGCCGGCGCGGCGGGCGAAATCGGCCGCGCGCTCCGGGTCGCCCGGGCAGATCATCCCCCAGCCGTCGATGAAGATCTGTGCGCCGATCTGCTCCGCGATCAGCTTCCCGTTCAGCCGCTCCGACCCGCTGTCGGGCGCGGGGATGCCGTTCTTGAGCCGAACGAAAGCGGTGTGCTCGGTGGAGTTGCCGATGCCCCCCCACCAGAGAATCGTCTTCCGCTCGAGAATGTAGTTCAGCCACGACTCCCCGATCTCCCGCGGCGTGATCTCCGGGTTATTCCCGTGGTCCGGCATCGCCCGAAGAAAGGTGAACGTGCCCGAGATGTCGTCGTCGGTGCAGACGAGCGGCATATAGCGGACCTCGTGAAGGTAGTGATCCACCTCCCCCACCCGATCGCTGATCTTCTCGTAGGTCCACCCCTCGATCGGCCGCCCGAGATAGACGCCGATGATCTTGCCGAGCACTCCGGCATAGACGCGCTCCGCGTAGTCGCTGGGAATCGTCACCACGTTCTCTCCATCGCGTGCGGTTGCGGTTGCGGGGCCACCGTGCCCCCAGTTGATGGTCCCTTCGCTGAGCCCGTGCCAGCCGCGGGGGGGTCGCTCACGGCCGCCCGAGCAGCGTCCGGAATGCGGCATCCCGCGCGGACGCGGCCGCCATTTGATCCTGCTGCAAGGTCGCCGCAAGCTTGGCAAGTCCGAGCGCCATTGGATCGAGGTCCATCCGGTTCGCCCGGTTCACGGTCTCGATCCACTCCGGCCGGATCACGCCATCCCCATGCAACGCGCCGCAGATGGCGCCGGCCATCCCGGCGATGGAATCGTTGTCGCGGCCGTAGTTGGTGGCGCCGAAAACGGCCTGCTCGAAATCGCCCCCGGCCACCAGCACGAAGGCCAGCGCGATCGGGACCTCCTCGATCGACTTCAGCCTGCTCGGGGTCCAGTCGTCGGTCCGGTTGCCACGGCCCAGAACGCCATGCTCCGCGCTCCCGTCGAATGGCCGGATGGCGTCGCGCAGCGGCCCGATGGCGGTCCGCCAGTCGCGGTGATTGGCGGCCTCGGCGAAAACCGCCGCGAGCGCCGCGCGCGTGCCCTCCTTCGCCACCGCGAGCGCGGTCTCGGCGACGGACGCCGGCGTCGCGCCGGGACGCAGCGCCTCGGCCACGGCGGCGGCCATCACGCCGGCGGCCTCCAGACCGTAGCTGGTCTGGTGCGCCGAGTAGAGGTCGATCGCCTCCCGGTAGGCGCCCCACGGGTCGGCGGCGTTCACGATGCCCACCGGCGCGGCATACATCGCCGCGCCGCAGTTGACCATGTTGCCGACGCCCCCAAGCCGGGGGTCGGCATTGGCCAGCCGCAGCCGCATGAACAGCCATTTCTCAGGATAGAAGAGCCGGTCGAGGAGCTTCATCTCGACGCCGCGCTCGGCAACCCAGCGATCCTCGTCCGCGATCTTGGGCACGACGGCTTCGGCAAAGGAGAAGGCGTCGAGGTGGTCACCGCGCTCGAGATAGATTTCGGAGAGGACGCGGGTCATGTGGGTGTCGTCGGTATGGCGGCCATCTCCCTTGCCGATCTCCGACGGCCCGTCCCAGCCCTCCACGATGCCCTCGATCGCGCCGTAGCGGGCGCGAATCTCGTCGGGCATCTTCCATTCAGCAGGCGCGCCGATGGCGTCGCCAATCGCCACCCCGTAGAGACACCCCCGGATACGGCGATGAAGCGGCGTCCACTCGATGGTCATGGTGCGTGCTATCCCTTCAGGCCGCCCTGGGTCAGGCCTTCGATAAAGCGTCGCTGCAGCAGCAGGAAGATGATCACCACCGGGGCGATCATCATCAGCGAAGCGGCGCTGGTCAGCGTCCAGTCCCGGCTGAACCGGGTCGAAAAGTTGGCGTAGCTGGTTACCACGGTGAACTTGTCCTGATCGGTCAGGAAGACCGTGGCCAGCAGGAATTCGTTCCAGACGTTGAGCGCCACCACCAGTCCCACCGTCAGGAACCCCGGCCACGCCAGCGGCACGACGATCCGCTGGAAGACCTCCCACTCG
>CAIPGK010000150.1 GCA_903864575.1 uncultured Chloroflexota bacterium | reverse complement strand
GACACCGGCAGCTTCGACCCCTCCCAGCCCAACACCCGGCCCTGACCATGATGCTGACCGCGGCCCGTACACTCCCTGCCTGACGCACGCCCAGCCTGGAAGGATTCGGCATGGCGCCAAACCAGCCTGCTGCTCCCGTCACGCTCCGGCTCACTCTGCCGATGCCGCCGGGGGTCAACAACCAGTACGCTACGGTCGGCAAGCGCCGGGTGCTCAGCCAGACCGCGAAGACCTTCGGCAAGGACGTGGGCAAGCTGATCGAGGGGCTGCGCCGGTCGGGAGTGGTTACCCCTGCGCTCGAGCGCGCCCTCGGCGACAGCCTGCTCGGGGTCTACCTAACCTTTCACTTCGAGACGCCCTACCGGCGCGACCTCGACGGCGGCCTCAAGATCACCCTCGACGCCCTCGGCCGGGCGCTCGGCTTCGATGACCGAACCGTCGTCGATCTTCACCTGACGAAAAAGATCGATCCGCTTCATCCCCGGCTCGAGGTCGAGATCGAAACCATCGCCGAATGGGAGTTCGATCGGACCTACGTGCTGCTCGACGGCCCGGACCCCGCGGAAACCTGACCTCCTGTGCATGGCCCCGGCGGCGGGTTCACGGCACAATGGTTTCATCTGCCGCCAGCAGGGCGCTTTCGCCGCCCACGTGGCCACGCGAGAGGATCGCCAGCCGGTGACCATGGCCCCTGATGCCCACGATCACGCCAAACTCGATGCCTTCATCGGCGATGCAGCCGCGCTGGTCGCCGAATCGGGCGCAGCATTCGATGTCGTCGTCGTTCTCGATTTCGGCAGCCAGTACGCGCAACTCATCACCCGCCGCGTCCGCGAGGCCGGGGTCTACAGTGAACTCCTGCCGCATGACGTAACCTGGGACGAGGTCGCCCCCCTCGGGCCAAGGGGCGTCATCCTGTCCGGCGGTCCCGCGAGCGTGTATGGCGAAGGGTCGCCCCAGTTGCCGGACTGGGTTCTTTCGTCGGGTCTGCCCGTCCTCGGCATCTGCTATGGTCTGCAACTCCTCGCCCGCGCGCACGGCGGCGTCGTGGCCCCGGCCGATCAGCGGGAGTACGGCCCCGCCACCATCGCCGTCTCGGACCGATCCTGCCCGCTCTTCTCCGGATTGCCCGAAACCCTCGACGTCTGGATGAGCCACGGCGATCACGTCGAGCAGGCCCCGGATGGCTGGGCGGTGCTTGCGAGCACGCCGAATGCCCCGGTCGCCGCCATTGGGCGCGGGTCGACCATGGGCATCCAGTTCCACCCGGAGGTCGTCCACACCCCACGTGGGTCGGACGTCATCCGGAACTTCCTCGTGAATGTCTGCGGGTGCCGCACGACCTGGACCGCGGAATCGTTCATCGACGCAGCCGTCCGCGACATCCGCGACCGGGTCGGCGAGGGCCGCGTGCTGCTGGGTCTCAGCGGCGGCGTCGACTCGGCGGTCGCTGCCGCCCTCATCCATCGCGCCATCGGCGACCGCCTCACCCCGGTCTTCGTCGACAACGGCCTGCTGCGCCTTGGCGAGGGTGATCTCGTCCGGGACGTCTTTTCCCGCAACTTCGGCATGAACCTCGTCGCCGTGGATGCGAGCGATCGCTTCCTGTCCCGCCTCGCTGGCGTCACCGATCCCGAACAGAAGCGAAAGATCATTGGCGAGACCTTCGTCCGCGTCTTCGAGGCCGAGGCCGAAAGAGCCGGCCCCTTCGAGTTCCTCGCGCAGGGCACGCTCTACCCGGATGTCATCGAATCCACGACCGCCGACACCAAGGCAGCCGCAAAGATCAAGACCCACCACAATGTCGGCGGCCTGCCGGCCGACATGCAATTCAAACTGCTCGAACCGCTGAAGTTCCTCTTCAAGGACGAGGTCCGCGCCGTTGGCCGGGAGCTCGGCCTGCCGGAGGAGATCGTTGGCCGCCACCCCTTCCCGGGACCCGGCCTTGCCGTCCGCATCATCGGCGAAATCACCCCGGACGACCTCGACCTCCTGCGCCGGGCAGACGCCATCTTCCGCGCCGAACTCGACGCCGCAGGACTCGCTGCCGAGATCTGGCAGGCGTTCGCCGTCCTGCTGCCCGTCCGGTCCGTTGGCGTCATGGGAGACGACCGAACCTATGGTCGCGTTTGCGCCCTGCGCGCCGTCACCAGCGAGGATGCGATGACGGCCGACTGGGCGCGCCTCCCCTACGATCTGCTCGCCCGCGCCAGCAACCGCATCGTCAACGAGGTCCGCGGGATTACCCGCGTCGTCTACGACATCTCCTCCAAGCCACCGGCGACCATCGAGTGGGAATGATCCCCACGCGAACCTCCCGGCTTGCCAGCTGAGCCTGTTACCATAACGGCAGGAAATGCCCTGAGCGCTGGGCGCTCACCAGCAGGAGAACGACACGATGAGTGAGCAAACCGCTCCCGTCACGGTCTACTACACCGACACTTGACCGTGGTGCGATCGCGCGAAGGAGTTCCTTCGCCAGAACAATGTGCCCTACGTCGAGAAGGATGTCGCCCGTGATTACAACGCGGCGATGGAAATGGTCAAGCTGAGCCGCCAGCAGGGCGTCCCGGTCACCGTCGCCGAAGGCGAAGTGATTCTCGGGTTCGATCGCGCCGCCTTCATGCGCCTCGCGCAGAAGTATGGCGGCGAAAAGCGGCCGCCTCTCGGGATTCTCGCCGCCGATGCCGACGAATACCTGACCCGCCACCCGGAAAAGGCCTCGGGCCTGCCCGAGGGCGTCAAGGGCGTCTACGTCGGCAAGGTTCGCCCGGACACCGTCGCGGCCCGCGCCGGGATCGAACCCGGAGACGTCATCAGCGGCGTCGCTGGCAAGCGCACCCCGACGATGAGCAAGCTCGATGGTCTCATCGACACCCTCAAGGCCGGTGACAGCGTAAGCGTGCACTTCTGGCGCGGCAAGGAAGAGCACATCGCCCGACTCCAGTTCTAGCACCCGATCCCGCGGGGTGGGACCGGGTGTCCGGTTCCCCCCCGCAGCCATCCCGGAGTCCGGCCCGCGCCGCCCGCCACCGATTGCCGAGCGTCTGCGAGGAGTGCCGCGTGATCCCCATCGATGACATCGAGGCCCTGAAGCGGATGGCAATCGCCATGCTGCTCGGGGCGTTCGTGGGGCTGGAGCGCGAACGCGCCGACAAGCCAGCGGGCATCCGCACCTACATGCTCGTCTCGCAGGGCGCGGCGCTGTTCATGATTGCGGGTCTCCTGATTTCGCGCGAAATGGCAGGCATCGGAGAACTCAGCGATCCCGGCCGCGTGGCTTCGACCATCGTGCAGGGCATCGGTTTCCTCGCCGCCGGGGTCATCCTCACCACCGGCCGCAAGGTCCGCGGTCTCACCACGGCAGCAGGCATCTGGGTCGTCGCCGCTGTCGGCTTGCTCACCGGGGCAGGATTCCTCATGATCGCCGCCGTCGCCACCATCGCGACGACGGCCGCCCTCTACCTCGTCAAGAAATACGTCGAGGAACCTCAATTCATCGCACCGCACCACGCGCCACACGCGAGCCTGACTCCACTCCCGCCCGCCGAGGATCAGGACTGACCGCAACACCATGAGCGGCTACCGGTTCAGCCAGTCCGTTTCCATTCCCATGAGGGTCGCTGCATCAAGTCTGGGCACGTCATAGGTTCCGGCAACCCGCCGCTGCCGCAGCGCCTCGTAGAGCGTCACCGCGCAGGCAACCGAGATGTTCAGGCTCTGCACCATCCCCATCATCGGGATGAACAGCGTGCCGTCCGCCCCTTCCCCTGCTGCCCGCGAGATGCCGCGCATCTCGTTGCCGAATACGAGGGCCGTCGGCGCTGTCAGGTCCGTCTCGTAAAGATCGAGACTGTCGCCCTCCAGCGCGGTCGCGAGAATCCGGAAGCCGTCCCGACGCAACACGTCGTAACACGCCTCGATGGCGTCGTGGTGCACGACCTCCATCCACTTCGCCGCGCTCGCGGAGGTGGTCCTCGCGAACGCATCCGGGCGCTCCTCCTCGGAGTAGACGGTATGCACCCGCAGCACGCCCACCCCGTCGCAGGACCGGAGCACCGCGCTCACGTTGTGCGGATCGTGCACGTTTTCGAGCACCACCGTGAGATCCGGCTGCCTGCGCGCCAGAACCCCCGCGATCCGCTCCTGCCTGCGCTCGGTCCGGGGCCAGCGATGCTCCTTCACGGGCGACGCCTTCGCCAGCGCCCGCCGGTCCGCCGCTCCGAATCCTGCCGCCGATGCCTCCCGCTCTCCCACTGCGCCACGTTCCTCCCGGTTCCCCTTCCGGCAGCGCCGGGTCTCCATGCCAAAGGAGCATACCGCGCGCGGTGGCAGGGAGCGCCCCCCTCCCCCGATTCCACCCCGCTTGACGGACTGCCCGGGCCGCCACACGATTCGCGCCGCGCCGCGCCCTTCCGGCGGCCCGGAGTTTCCGCCACATCACGCAGGAGGATCGACATGTCTACAGCATCCATTCGCGGCCGCCACCCCTGGGTGGAACACCTGCGTGGAACCATCGGCTTCGCCTTGCAGGCCGTCGCCCGCCAGAGCG
>CAIPGK010000149.1 GCA_903864575.1 uncultured Chloroflexota bacterium | reverse complement strand
TACGGCGAATCCAGCAAGGTGCATCCGCTGCGCGATTCTTGGCACAATGCGCGGGACGTGCTTGCTGTTTGGTTCAACAAGAAACGAGGCCGCTACCGGTGACCGACGCTCCCGACCGCACCCCGGAACACATTCTTGTCGGCGTGGCATGGCCCTATGCGAGCGGCCCCCGCCACCTCGGGCACGCGGCTGGCGCCTACGTGCCGCCCGACATCTTCGCGCGCTATCACCGCATGGCCGGCAACAAGGTGCTGATGGTCTCCGGGTCGGACATGCACGGTACGCCGATCACCGTCGCCGCCGACAAGCGGGGCATGACGGCGCGCGAGTTGGCGGAGGAGAACCATGCCAACATCGCGGACTCCTTCCGCCGCCTCGGGCTCAACTACGACAACTACACCACGACTCTGACCCCCACCCACTACCGGGTGACCCAGGATTTCTTCACGACCCTGCTGGAGAAGGGGTACCTTTTCGAGGCGACCCAGACCGCCATGTACGACCCGCAGGCGAAGCGGTTTCTGCCGGACCGCTACGTCGAGGGAACCTGCCCCCACTGCGGATATGAGGACGCGCGCGGCGACCAGTGCGACAACTGCGGTCGCACCCTGGACCCGATCGACCTGCTCACCCCGCGTTCCAAGATCACGGGGGCCACCCCGGAGACCCGCGAGACGAGCCACTTCTTCCTCGATCTGCCCCAATTCCAGGAGCCGCTGGCGGCGTGGGTGGACGAGGCCAGCGTCAACTGGCGCCCGGCCGTGACGGGGTTCGTGCGCGGTTGGCTGAACGAGGGCCTGCGCGCCCGCGCCATCACCCGGGATCTCGACTGGGGCGTGCCGATCCCGCTCGAGGGATACGACGACAAGCGCATCTACGTCTGGTTTGACGCGGTGATCGGGTATCTCTCGGCCAGCATCGAGTGGGCCGAGAAGCGCGGGGAGCCGGACGCATGGAAGGCGTGGTGGTCCCTCGACGGGCAGGGCAACCCGCCCGGCCGCGCCTACTACTTCATCGGCAAGGACAATGTGCCCTTTCACGCCATCATCTGGCCGGCGATGCTGATGGGCTACGGCGGTCTCGCCCTGCCCTACGATGTGCCCGCGAACGAGTTCCTGACGCTTGACGGGCTGAAGCTGTCCTCCTCCCGGATGTACACCGCGCGGCTGCCATTCCTGCCCGAGGCGCTGGAGTTGTTCGACGCCGACGCGCTGCGCTTCTTCCTGACGATCAATGCCCCGGAGAGCCGGGACACAGACTTCTCGTGGGACGAGTTCCAGCGGCGCAACAACGACGAACTGGTTGCTACCTATGGCAACGCGGTGCACCGATTGCTGAGTTTCCTGCAGTCCAGATATGGCGGGGTGGTTCCCACGCCCGGCGATCTCTCCGAGGCAGACCGGGCGATGCTGGCGCAGATCGACACCGCGTTCTCCGAGGTCGCGGCGAAGGTTGAGAAGGTCCACCTGCGCGACGGCCTGCGCGGGGTGATGGATCTCGCGAGCCATCTCAATCGCTACCTCGACGAGGCCGCGCCGTGGAAGTCGATCAAGACGGACCCGGAGCGGGCGGCCACCTCGATGTGGACGGCCCTGCAGGCGATCTCCGCGCTGCGGGTGCTCTCCGCGCCGTTCCTGCCCTTCTCGGCGGAGACGCTGCACGGCTATCTCGCGGATGAGGGGAGCGTTCACGCGTTGCCGTGGGAGCCGCGGGAACTCCCGGCAGGGCGGCAGTTGCCCGTCCCGGCGCCGCTTTTCCGGAAGCTGGACGACGACGAACTGGCCGGTCTGCTCGACCGCCTGAAGCCGATCGTGGTGGAGACCGGCGAGCCGACCTGACCGTTGGAGGTCCAGCCCCGGATTCCTGAGAAACGAATGAAACCCGGCAGCCCCGCGTCGATTCCCGGCGCAGGGCTGCCGCTGTTCCGGGGGCTGCCGGGAGAAGCAGCCGCGCACGGCCAATGCCCGATGATGGCGCGGGATTTCACCCCTGACCTTACGAATTGGCTCAGCGGCCGCCAAATGCGGGCGAATCACGAGCCGAGAGGGCCAAAATCGGGGGAGTTTCGGGGTGAAAGGGTTGTCATGCTCCCATTTCCCGCTATCATCGTCGTGCAGCGCGGTCTGCCGCTCAATGTGTGAACGGCAGCGCGCCTCGGGAGGGTTTGCCGGAGCCGAGTGGCTTCGGTCGAGGTGGAGGAGAGAATATGGGCGGTCGAAACATCGACGCGCTGCCGTTGGCGATTCGGCAGACGTTGGCTGACACGTGGTGGCTGTGGCTGGTCCGCGGCATTCTCGCGATCATTCTGGGCATTCTGTTCCTGACCAAGCCGGCGGAGGCGCTGGTCAGCCTGACGATCGTGATCGGGGCCTACTTCCTGATCGACGGCGTGATCTCGCTGTTTCACGGCTTCGGCAAGCAGCCGGAGGGGCAGAGCCGGTGGTGGCTCATCATCTGGGGCATCGTGGCGATCATCGCCGGCCTCCAGCTGATGACCAAGCCGGTCCTCGGGTCGCTCACCCTGACCTTCGTCATCGGCATCTGGGCGGTCATCTTCGGCATCGTCGAGATCATCACCGGCATCAAGTACCGGGATGAGATTTCCGGCGAGTTCTGGCTGATCCTTGGCGGCATCGCGGCGGTCGTCTTCGGCTTCCTGATCTTCAGCAACGTGCTGTCCGGCGCCATCGCCGTCACCGCGCTGATCGGCATCTGGGGCCTGATCTCGGGCGTCGTGCTGCTGCTCCTGTCCTTCAAGATCAAGGGTCTGGCGGGCTGATCCAGCCTCGCCGCTGAACCCAGGAGCCGGGGCGCCCATTGCGGGCGCCCCGGTTTCGTTTGTCTGGACAACCGGTTCGCCATCCGTAGGTACAGGATGTACGTACACCTATGCTATGCTTCCCCCGGAAAGATGGCAGGCTCGTTCCATGAGCCGGCGTGACGGGAGGGTGACGTGGCGGCGAACCGGATCGGGGTAGTGGTCATCGATGACCACGCCATGTACCGCGGAGGCGTGCGGGCGGCGCTCGAGGCCGACCCGGGGTTGCTGGTGATCGGCGAGACGGCGGGCGACCCGACAGCGCTGGAGAAGGTTGCGCAGGTGCAGCCGGACGCGCTGGTGATCGGAGTGAATCCGCCGGGAATGGGCGGGCTGGAGGCGGGACGGTTCCTGCGGCGCAAGCTGCCGCGAGCGTTCCTGCTGGCGCTGGCGACCCATCCGGAGGATGCGGGTCAGGCGGAGGCCCGCGAGGCGGGATTCGACCGCTACCTCGGCAAGAACATCGGGCCGGAGGAACTGCTTGCGCTGGTCCGCGATGGCGTGACGGCGCGCCGGTCGGTGACGGCGGAGCCGCAGCTGCGGGCGTTGCCGGGCCGCGAGGGCAGGCGCTCCCAGCCATCGGGCTGGGAGGG
>CAIPGK010000148.1 GCA_903864575.1 uncultured Chloroflexota bacterium | reverse complement strand
GGGACGCCGCTGCCCTCCGCCATGCCGCGGAGTTCCTCGACCAGCCACGGGGCGGCGGCGTCAGTCGCGGCCAGGAAGGGACCGAGGTTGCCGAGGACGTCCGCCGGGTCGGCGCCGCCGAGTTCGTCCTTTGCAAGGGCAGCGGCGGCGCGAATCCGGTCGCTGGCGGCACGGCCGATATCGACGCCCATCTCTCGCGGGCTGCCGCCGGTGCGGATCAGCGGGATCAATGGACCTTCCGATACCGGCATTGGCGGGGGTGGCTGGCCGGTCACGATCGCGGTCTCCCTGCGAAGTACGGCAGGATCATCGGCGGGGATCGAGGGCGTCGCGGAGGCCGTCGCCGACCCAGTTGATGGCGAGCACGGCGAGTGTCAGGGCGAGACCGGGGGCGATCGCCAGGAGCGGGTAGGTCGTGTAGTAGGGCCGGGCGGCGTTGAGCATGTTGCCCCAGGTAGGGGTGCCGGGGGGAACGCCGAAGCCGAGGAAGGAGAGCGAGGCCTCGGAGAGCATCGCGTAGGCGACATTCAGGGTTGTGGAGACGACGATCGCGGCCACGACATTCGGCAGCAGGTGGCGGCGGATGATCTGGCCGCCGGGAACGCCTATGGCGCGGGCAGCCTCGATGAAGTCGCGCTGGCGAAGCGAGAGGAACTCTCCGCGGACGATGCGGGCCAGCCACATCCACGAGAAGAGCGCGAGAAAGAGGATCACCCCGCTCACGGAACTGCCGATCATGGAAAAGAGGATCAGCAGCAGGAAAATGGCGGGGAAGGCCAGCATCACGTCGATCAGGCGCATCAGCACGGCGTCGACCCATCCGCCGTAGTAGCCGGCGAGCGCGCCGACGACGATGCCGATGCCGGTGGCGATGAGCGCGGAAAGCACGCCGACCAGCAGGGATACGCGCCCGCCGTGAAGGAGCCGGCTCAGTTCGTCGCGCCCGAGGTCGTCGGTGCCGAGCCAGTGCTCCGGTGATGGCGGGGCGGTGATGCTGAACAGGTCCTGCGCGTTCGCGTCGTAGGGGGCGATGGCCGGAGCGAAGATTGCCGACAGCGCCATGGCCAGCAGAATGATGACGCCAAGCGCCGCGAGCCGCGACTTGCCGAGGCGGGCGAGGGCGAGTTGCCACGGGCTGCGAGGCGGGCGAGCCGCCTGGCCGGGAAGGGATGCCGCGAGGGTCTCGGCCCGGCCTGGGGCGGCCATCAGAAGGAGATCCTCGGGTCGAGCAGGCCGTAGACGACATCGGCGAGGAGATTGCCCGCGACGATGAGCACGGCGCCGAGCATGAGGCAGCCCATCAGCACCGGGTAGTCGCGGACGGTGAGCGAGTCGAAAAACAGGCGCCCCATGCCCGGCCAGCTGAAGACGGTCTCGGTGAGGACCGCGCCGGTAAGGTAGAGCGGCGCGTCGATGGCGACGACGGTGACGAAGGGGATCAGCGCGTTCCGGAGCACGTGGCGGCGAATGATCGCCGGGCCGGCGACGCCCTTCGCGCGCGCGGTGCGCACGTAGTCCTGCCCGAGTTGGTCGAGGGTGGAGGAGCGGACGTAGCGGCTCCAGCCGGCGATGCTGCCGATGGCGATGGTGAAGGCGGGGAGCGCGAGGTGGGCGAGCAGATCGAGGATGCCGCCGCTGTCGGGGTCGCGCATCCCCGCGGAGGGCAGCCAGCCGAGGTGCACGGCGAAGAGCAGTTGCAGCATCAGCCCGAACCAGAAAACCGGCATGGCAAGACCGAAGTAACTGATGAAGGAGGTCACGTTATCGAACAGACCATACGGATTGCGGGCGGCGAGAATGCCGAAGAACAGGGAGAGAACGAGGGCGAGCGATAGCCCGGCGGCCATCAGCAGGACGGTGTTCGGGAAGACATCCCGGATGACCTCGGAGACGGGCCGGTACTGGCTGTAGGAGACGCCGAGATCGCCGCGCGCGAGGTTGCCGATCCAGCGCGCCAGCTGGACGGGAGCCGGCTGGTCGAGCCCCATGTTGTGGCGGATCTGCTCGAGTTGCTCGGCGGTCATCCGGGCGTTGCGGGCGAACATGGCGTCGGGTCCGCCGGGAGCGAGCTGCATGAAGAGAAACGACAGCACCGCCACCCCAAGCAGCAGCGGGATGGCTCCGAGGACCCTGCGAAGGATGAACCGGCCCATGATCCCTCCGCGGTGACCCGAAGGAGGCCGGCTGCCAGCCGATGGCGGGCCGCGTGGGCGGTCCCGCTTCCCGATGGCTGGCAGCCGATGCCTGATCCGGCGGCGCCGTGCCTATCCGGCGCGGTACCACTCGTTGACGTTCCAGGTGAGATAGGTGAATGCGTTCGGCTGGTAGCCGCCGATCGTGTCGCGAGCGGCGGGGAAAGCGACGAGCCAGTACATGAACACGACCGGGACCTCCTCGTGGAGGAGTTTCTGGACCTCGAAATAGATCGCCTTGCGCTTCTCCTGGTCGGTTTCGAGGTCACCTGCGTCGGTGAGGCGGTCGATCTCCTCCTGGAAGTTGTAGAGGTGGAAGTAGGCGGGCAGGTTGCCGCCGGATCCGGTTGTGCTGGCGGGAATCTGGGAGGAGTGCCAGTAGAACTTGTCGGTAGGATCGTTGCCGTTGTACCAGGCATAGAAGCAGCCGGTCATGTTCTCGGTGAACTGGTAGCCCTCGGGGCCCCAGATCGTGGAGACATCCTGGCTCTTGACCTCGGTCTTGACCCCGATCGAGTTCCAGCTTTGGGCGACCACCTGGCACACCCGCTCGCTTTCGGTCTCGCCAGCGACGAACCAGAGCTCGATCGCGAACGGCTTCACCTCGCCGTCGCCCACCTGCGGGTCCTCGGTCGGGATCTTGCCTTCGAGCGTGCCGTCGGCGCCGGGGGTCAGCCCGGCCTCGGCGAGCAGGGCCTTCGCCTGCTCGATGTCGTAGGGCCGTGGCTGGATGCTCCCGTCCCACGCCCAGCTGCCGGGCGCCTGGTCCGCGACACTGGGAATCACCCGGTTCTTGAGCAGTTTCTCGATGATGTCCTTGCTCGGGGTCGCGAAGTCGAGCGCCTGGCGGACCTTGGTCATCCGCAGGAAATCGACATGCTTCAGGTCGATATGCTGCCAGCCCAGGGTGGAGTGCTGGAAGATGGTGACGCCGTCGAAGCCCAGCGCCTCGTCGAGCCGGGAAGCGGAGACGGTGCTGGCGCTGCCGATGAGATCGATCTCGCCGGTCCGCAACTGGACGAGCATCGTGTTGTCGTCGGGAACGATCCGGTAGATGAACCGGTCGATCTTCGTGGGGTCGCCCCAGTAGCCGTCGTAGCGGTCGAGGGTGATCTGCTCCTTGGACTTCCACTCGTTGAAGACCATCGGGCCGGTGCCGATCGGGTTGCGGCCGTAGGTCTGCTTGAACTCATCCGGCCCGGCCGCGATCGCCGAGCTGGGGCAAATGCGGCCGACGCCGACGTAGGAGAGGAATGGCGCAAACACCTCGGTCAGGGTCATGGTGACGGTTGACCCATCGATCGTGATGTCTTCGATCTTGTCCCATCCGTTCTGGTTGAACGCCCCGAAATCGGGGTTCATGATCATCTTCCAGCTGTTCACGACGTCATCGCCGGTGAAGGCGTCGCCGTTGTGGAACGTGACGCCCTCGCGAAGGGTGAAGGTGAAGGTCTTGCCGTCGTCGCCGATCGAGAAGGCCGTCGCGAGGCTCGGCTGCAGTTGCTGGGTCGCATCGTAGGCGAGCAGGCCCTCGATGATCGCGACGTAGACGTCCGCGCCGGTTACGGTCTGGCTGATCCACGGGTGCAGGGTGTCGGGTTCCTGGTTGGTGCCGGCGCGGATCGTGCCGCCCTGCTGTGCCTCGCCCTCGGGCTTCGTCGGCGCGGTCTGGCTCACCGGTTGCTTGTCCTCCGCGCGGGCGGTGGGAACGCCGAAGGCCATGTCCGAGGTGGCGTGCAGCAGCGTGGCAATGACGGGAGCGCCAAAACCGAGCGCAACCGCTCGCCGGATCACGTTGCGCCGGGAGAGGCGGCCGTCGATGCGGGCCTGGGCGAGGTCGTCGAGCGTGCGCGGTTCGGCTGGGGCGTTGCGGCGGGAATCGGGTCGGGGATCGATCATCGGGGCCTCCTCCGGTGGAGTGATGACCTTCGGCAAGGCGTCAACTGACGCATGCACGGCAGTTTCCCACAGCCTGACCGGTTGTGGGGCGAGGGATCAGCGATCCGCGCCGAGATGATCCAGCAGCGCGAGCAGCACGTCGTCGGCGGACTTGCCTGCCGCCTCGGCTTCGAAGGTGAGGATGATGCGGTGGCGCAGCGCGGGGAGGGCGACGGCCCGGATGTCCTCGCGGGCGACGTTCAGCCTGCCTTCCATGAGAGCGCGAATCTTCGCGCCGAGAACGATGGCCTGCGCGCCGCGCGGGCTGACGCCGTACCGGACCATCGTCCGCACGAACTCGGGCGAATCCGGGCCGGGATGGGTGGCGAGCGTGAGACGCACCACCTCGTCGGTCAGCGCCTGCGAGATCGGCACCTCGCGGGCGAGTCGGCCCATTTCGAGGATGGCCTGGCCGTTCGTCACCCGGCGCAGGGCGGGTTGCGCCTCGCCGGTGGTGCGGCGGACGATCTCGCCAAGTTCGTCCGCGCTGGGGAAGGGGACGATCAACTTGAACAGGAAGCGGTCGAGTTGCGCCTCGGGGAGGGGATAGGTGCCCTCCATTTCGAGCGGGTTCTGGGTCGCCAGCACGAAGAATGGCCGTTGCAGCGGATGGACCGCGTTGGCGACGGTGACGGTCTTTTCCTGCATCGCCTCCAGCAGGGCGGACTGGGTCTTGGGGGTGGCGCGGTTGATTTCGTCCGCGAGCACGAGGTTGGCGAAGACCGGGCCGGGTTGGAACGTGAACTGGCGGCCGCCGAGCTCGTCCTCGATGAGGATGTTGGTGCCGGTGATGTCGGCGGGCATCAGGTCCGGGGTGAACTGGATGCGGGAGAAGGCGAGGTCGAGCACGTTGGAGATCGAGAGCACGAGCATCGTCTTGCCGAGCCCGGGCACCCCCTCCAGCAGGGCGTGACCGCCCGCGACGATGCAGATCAGCACGTCGCGGATCACTTCGGTCTGGCCGACCAT
>CAIPGK010000147.1 GCA_903864575.1 uncultured Chloroflexota bacterium | reverse complement strand
CCGGGAGATCCCCGTTCCCGGAGGCCGCTTCCGGACCCGTGAGACCATGCATCCCGGCCAGCATGTCCGGCGCCGCCACGTCCGTCCCGCTCATTGCCGTTACCCCGCAACGTGCCGCGCCTGTCCACCCGCGGAGGACCGGCGCATCGACATGCAATTCAACGATCAATCCTCGCATCGGAATCGCCGGAAAATGTTGTCGAGTTGTTGGCCCCTCCGAAGCGTTCCAGCGGTCACTCGCACCGCGTTACCATCCTCGGAGCGTCGGTCCACCTGCACGCGCGTGCGGGGTGGGCGCTCGTGCGTGGTGGGAAGGACGTTCGGTCCGCAGGTCGGCGTTTGAGCCGGGAGACATGTCGTGATCGTCGATCGCGCGATCTATGTCGATGGGGAGCGGGTGGCGGCCCCGGAATCGCTCGATGAGACGTGCGAGGTCAGCCGTGAACTGGGCGGCGTTGCGTGGATCGGGCTCTATCGACCGGGGGAGGACGAGTTTGCGTCGGTCGCCTCCGAGTTCGACCTCCACCCGCTTGCGGTGGAGGGCCCATCAACGCCCCAAACTGGAACGGTACGGCGACACGCTGTTGCTCGTGCTGCGCGCGGCCCGGTACATCGACGCCGAGGAGACGGTCGAGTTCTCGGAGCTTCACGTCTTTGCCGGCGAGGATTTCATGCTCACCGTGCGGCACGGCGAAGGCCCCGATCTGGGGCGGGTGCGCCGCCGCATGGAGTCGGAGCCGGAATTGCTGCGGCGTGGCCCCGAGGCGATCATGTACGCCATTCTCGACCGGGTGGTGGATGACTACGGTCCGGTCGTCCGGGGTCTTGAGAATGACATCGACGAGATCGAGACGGAGGTGTTCGGCGGCAACGCCGGCGTCACCCGCCGCATCTATGAATTGCTGCGCGAGGTGATCGAGTTCCAGCGCGCGACCAGGCCGTTGCTGGCGATCACGGCATCCCTGCTGAGCGGCGCGGACAGACATGGCGTCGACGACGAGTTGGAGCAGTACCTGCGCGACGTGCAGGATCACGCGATCGAGGTGGTGGACCGGGTGGAAGGGTTCCGCGACCTGCTGCAGAACATGCTGAACGTTCACCTCGCCATCGTCGGGCTCCAGCAGAACATCGAGGTGAAGGCGCTGACCGAGGCCTCGATCGACCAGAACGAGGAAGTCAAGCGCATCTCCGCATGGGCCGCGATCATTTTCGCCCCGTCCCTGATCGGCACCATTTACGGCATGAACTTCGACCACATGCCCGAGCTGCACTGGGCGCTCGGATACCCCTTTGCGCTGTTCCTGATGGTGGCGATTTCGGCCGCCATCTGGGCGATTTTCCGCCACAAGGGATGGCTGAGCTAACTCGTCCGTCCGGGCCGTTCGACGAGCGCCGTCTCGAGCCGGTCCCATGCCGCGCGGTAGCGGGCGAGGGCGTCGCGGCGCTGCTGGTGTTCGCTGGAAAGCAGCGCGATCAGACCCGGCCGCGGATCGTCGGGAATGGGTCCGACCAGCGCCGCGAGCGCGTCGGCGGCCCTGCCGGGGTCCTCCGCGATCGTGGCGGACGACGCGGCTGCCAGTTCGAGCTGGACATCGACCAATTCGTCCTCGATCATCTCGATCCTCAGATCGAGATCGTGCACGTCGCCCAGGGCCGTCTGGATTCGTTTCGCGGCCTTGACGATCGGTTGCACCTGCTCACCGAGGTCGTCCTGCAGCAGCTCCGCGGTGTAGCGAAGCCGTTTGGACGAGAGACGGACGGCATGGAGCGACCCGGCGGCTCCCGAACGATCGGCCTCTGCCGCCAGCCCGCGGAGGTCCTCGACGCAATCGGCCAGAACGACGGATGGAGACGGGCTGGCGCCGCGCGCGTGCTTGCTCATGTCGACGTTCCTCCCTTCGCGGCGGCATGGCCCGGGGCCGCCGCTGGCCCAAACCGGCGCTCCAGCTCGCGGGCGAGTTTGCGCGTCATCAGGCGGTCGAGCGCGCCTGCCATCACGACATGGGCGGCATCCCGTTCCCGCGCAACCCGGATGACGAGGCGGTCGACCCCCGGGATGAGGTCCGGCGTGGCGTCCGCGCGCGCGGCGGTGAAGGCGGCGAGCGCCACCTCCCGGTCCTGAATGTCGGCCAGCGCGCGGGTGATGGAACGGGCGGTCTTCCGCAAGGGCTGATACCAGTGCCGGGGGTGACACCCGACGCCGAGGTCCATCGCGGCGCGGACGCGGCGTGATGCCACCCGCATGTCATGGGCGCCGACCGGGTTGGCGCGTTCGAGCGCGGCGGGCAACGCGTTCCACAGGGCCGCCCAGCGCTCTGCGATCTCCTCGTCGCTCGCAAGGCATTGCGCGCGCGATCGCTTCCGGTGGCTCATGCCGGTCGCTCCGTCCACGATCCAACGATGGGAATCACTCCGGAGTACTCCAGCGCCTCGCCTGCGCCGGACCCATCCAGGGTGACGCCGGGCCGGATTTGGCGGCATCGATGCCGTCGCCGGGGAAGACGCTTTTCGGGTATGAGGCTCACTCTCACTGCGCTGAAGCCATTGACGATGCCGCCGACCGGGCGGTCATCCTCGCGGGTATCCACGGCCACCCTCCCCAAGGAGCTG
>CAIPGK010000146.1 GCA_903864575.1 uncultured Chloroflexota bacterium | reverse complement strand
CGCGGCCGAACTTGAGGCGATCGCCCGATTGCTGATCCAGCAGGAGACGATCGAGGGCGAGGAACTGGAGGCGGTGTTCAGCCATCCGCGCCCGACGCCCGATCTCGTCGGGCCGCCCCTCGGGAGGCCGGCGACGGCATTCGAGCCACGCCCGCAGGGGCAGTTGTCGGGTCCTGACCGCGATGCTCCGCCGAGTGGAACAGGCCGCTGGTCGCCGCAGCCGGCGGACTGACGATTCCCCAGTTGAACGTTTGTCGCGACAGGCGCCGGCATCGGCGCCTGTCGGCTTTTCCAGCGAACGCTGTGATGAGCGAAACCCTGGCAATGAAAAACGGCCCGGCGTATGCCGGACCGCTCAACCTCCGTGGTGGAGGCGGGGGGACTCGAACCCCCGACCTCTACAGTGCGATTGTAGCGCTCTCCCAACTGAGCTACGCCCCCACGGACCCGCGGAGTATACCCATTCCCGCCGGGCATCGTCAACGAGCAGCGCTGCTGAAACCCTGCCTTGGCAGCGCTCTTGCATCATTGCTCGTGCATATGCAAAGCGCGTCAGAACTGCGCGCGTCGCGGAACCGGGGAGGTTGAGATGGGCGGCATCAGCGGGAGATTGGCGGACCGGCGGCGGTTCGCGCAAGGGATCGCGGCGGCGTTTGCAGTTGCGGCCTCCGGGCCGCTCGACTTCCGGGGTGTTGTGCTTGCGCAGGCCACGCCGGAGGGCCCGCCGGTCCCGTCAAGCAAGCCGCTCGCCGACGTGGCGGCCACCATGGATCCGGCGCCGGTTTGGGAGATTTTCGAGGATCTGACGCAGGTGCCTCGGCCGTCCCATCATGAGGAGAAGGTCAGTGCGTGGGTAGCGGAATGGGCTCGCGCGCACGATCTGGAGACAAGCGTCGACGATGTCGGGAATGTGTTCGTCCTCGCTCCCGCGACGTCAGGAATGGAGGACCGGCCGGGGGTGATTCTCCAGGCCCATATGGACATGGTGGCGGTGGCGGCCCCGGGCAGCGCCCACGATTTCCTCACCGAGCCGATCGAGGCCGTCGTTGGCGACGGCTGGGTGTCGGCTGTCGACACCACCCTCGGCGCGGACGACGGCATCGGCGTCTCGCTGATCCTGGGCCTGTTGACCGACGCGACGGTGCAGCATGGTCCGCTTCAGGCAGTCTTCACCGTCAACGAGGAGGACGGATTCACCGGGGTGAATGCCATCGATCCGTCCGCGCTCTCCGGTTCCATCCTGATCAATGTCGACTCCGAGGAGGACTGGGTCTTCACCATCGGCAGTGCTGGTGGCGTGTACGTGGACGCCAGCGGGGCATGGACGCCAGCACCCGCTCCGAATGGCATGAGTGGGATTGTGGTCACGGTCGGCGGCGGGCAGGGCGGCCACTCCGGAACCGAGATCAACGCGGGCCGCGCCAACGCAAACACACTTCTGGCCAGGCTTCTGGACGATGCGTCGCGCCAGTTCGATCTGCGGTTGTCCACCATCACGGGCGGCGACCGGTACAACGCGATCCCCATGCAGGCATCGGCTCTCCTGGCGGTCCCCACGGATCAGTCGGCGCCATTCACGGCGTTCGTGAATGCCTACGGCGCCGCGATCGCGAGGGAATATGCGATTGGCGACCCGCAGGTGACGGCAAGCGCGACTGATGCGCCGACTCCCGCCGAGTTGATGGCGACTGAGGACCAGAAACACGTGCTGGCCATGCTGCATGCTGTGCCAAATGGCGTCATCCGCATGAGCGACGCCCTGCCCGGCAAGGT
>CAIPGK010000145.1 GCA_903864575.1 uncultured Chloroflexota bacterium | reverse complement strand
GCGATCTTGTCGCGGATGCGTTCGCCGGTGACCTCACGCTCGAACTGGGCGAAGGACAGCAGGATGTTCAGCGTCAGCCGGCCCATCGAGGTGGTGGTGTTGAACGACTGGGTGATGGAGACGAAGGTCACCCCATGCTTGTCGAACACTTCGACCAGGCGCGAGAAGTCCATCAGCGAGCGTGACAGGCGGTCGATCTTGTAGACCACGATCACGTCGACCAGCCCGGCCTCAATGTCGGCCAGCAGGTTCTTCAGGCCCGGCCGTTCCAATGTGCCGCCTGAGAAGCCGCCGTCATCGTAGCGGTCGCGGACCGGGACCCACCCCTCGGCCTTCTGGCTGGTGATATAGGCCTCGCAGGCCTCGCGCTGGGCGTCGAGGCTGTTGAACTCCATGTCGAGCCCCTCCTCGGAGCTCTTGCGGGTGTAGACCGCGCAGCGCAGGCGGCGCATCGGGGTGTTGACGGTCATGATCGCTCGCCCCTCTTGATGTCGCGCAAGCCAAAGAAGCGGTAGCCGTTCCAGCGGGTGCCGGTGATGTCCCGGGCGATGGACGACAGGGACTTGTAGCGGCGTCCCTGCCAGTCGAACCCGTCCTTGAGCACGGTGATCACGTGCTCGGCCCCATCCCATTCGCGCACCAGCCGGGTGCCGATGACCGGGTTGCGGGGATCGCTTATCACCGTGCGCCGGACCTTCTTGCCCTCGACCTCATCGGCCAGGGCGTCGAGCAGCTTGGCCGCTGGCCCGCCGAGCCCACCGAGGGCCAGCTCCTGAATCCTGTAGGCGAGCCGATGTTCCAGAAACTGCCGGCTGTTATTCGGCGCTGGCGTGCCGATAAGGCTCTGCCACTCCGCCTTCAGTTCAACCACCGACATGGCCTTCATGGCGGCGAGCCGCCCCAGCAGCTGAACTTCGGGTCGCGCTGCTGATCTTACGCGTTCTGTTTGCATTACTGTCCTCCAACTCGGGCCTCTGCCCGGTGGACACCACCGCTCTTGGTGGGCAGGAATGCGAGTGAACTATCTCCTTCACTGTCAGAAAAACTGCTGGACTGTTGGCGCATCCGCAGAACGCCGCTCGCCAGTATCCGACCCAACTCGGACAGCCGCTCGTCAGTAGAAATCAGTTCCGGCGCAATACCGCTTCTCCGGCTCATGCTGCCATCCTCGTCTGCATAGCGTTCACCAGCCGCCCAATGGCACCGCGGTTCCAGTGGAAATTGAGACGGCAGTTGGCGTCGTACTTGGAGAAGCCAAAATCGAGCGCGGAGACGCCGATGCCGGCTTCGGCCAGCTTGGCCATCTGCTTGCTGCTGGCGGGCTCATTGATCCAGCCGCGGCTCTTGGCAGCGGCCTGGCTGCTCTCGGTCGACCGCAGGAAGTCGTCTGCGGCGGCCAGGGCCTGAACCCGGGTGCCGATCGCCAGGACCCGCGTCGCCTTGAGCCTGGGCCGCCCCAGCGCATGCCAGAGCGTGCCGTCGCTGAACACGCCTGCCCAGGCATCAAAACCGCTGGCCATGAGCGATGTGCCGTCGCCTTGCAGATCGCACCACTTGAACGGCGACTGGTTCAGCAGGTCGATCTCCATCAGATCGAAGTCGGTCAGCACCCGCTTGGCAGTGGAGCGGCGTTCGAAACCGAAGCCGCAGATCGGGCATTCACTGGCTCCCAGGGGCACCTCCGCCTCACAGGACGGGCAGCACTTGTAGGGAGCCTGACCCGGCTCAAGATCGTCGTTGTCGAGGCTGATTTCCTGCTCGAGGCTGCCATGGCGAAGCGCCGCACCGGCGAAGTCGAGCACGATGCAATCGGTCTTGATGATGCCCGGGTAGCGTTCCGGATCGACCTTGCGCAGGCCGCGCCCGATCGCCTGAATGAAGGTGCTCTTGTGGAGCATGGGCCGCAGGATGCCGATGCAGCCGACCGGCTGGCTGTCGAAGCCCTCGGTCAGGACCATGCAGTTGACTAGCAACTGGATCTCGCCGCGGTCGAACCGGGCGATGACGTCGGCCCGGTGGTCGGCGGGCATATCGCCGCTGACCACGGCAGCGGTGACGTCGGCGGCCATGAAGGATGCGGCGACCGCCTCAGCGTGGGCGATGGTCGAACAGAAGAAGATCGTGCGCCGATCGCCGGCCCGTTCCTTCCAGTGGGCGACCACGGCCTCGTTCAGGACAGACCTGTTCAGCACCTTGTCGGCCTGGCGCATGTCGAAGTCGCCGGCGGTGGCGTCGAGGCCAGCCAGTTCATCGTCGATGCCCAGACCGATGGTGAAGGTCCG
>CAIPGK010000144.1 GCA_903864575.1 uncultured Chloroflexota bacterium | reverse complement strand
GCCTGCGCTACTGCATGAACAGCGTGGCGCTGGATCTGAAGAACCGGTAACCGGACGCGTTTCGAGAGTGACCGGCCGCGCCTGTGTTGGGCGCGGCCGGTTCCCGTTCAGGCTCTCCCCGCGTTCGGGCCTAACACCATGGCGGGTCCTGCCCGGGACACCCGCAGCCCCAGTGCGGACAGCAACAGTCCCAGTGGGACGACAGCCCCCGCGACCACATCTCGGCGGTCGCGAGCGAGGCCCATTTCGGGTCCCAGTAGTTTTTCCGATAGTACTTCGGGTTGAGCGTCTGGTCGCGCCAGGTCGACTCGATGAACTGGTACAACCCGTAGGACCTGCCCGCCTCATTGACAGCGCAGTTGTCGAGCCACGACTCGCACTGCGCGACGCAGAGCATTTTCTTGTAGGGCTGCTTGTACTTCCGTGCCGCGGACTTGATATACCGGCGGACCTTCTTTTCGCTGACCCGGCGGCACTGCACGGCCTGTGCGGGGCCAGCGCCGGCGGTCATCCCGAACGCGGCCGGCACGAGCCCGCCGATCGCCTTGCGGCGATTGGCTGTTCCGCCCAGCGCCTTCGCCAATCGGTCGATCAATCGATCCTCCACGCGATCATCCCCTCGGCAAGGCCGCGAGTCGCCGTCCATGCGCTCCATTCGAGGTATGCGGGGCAGCACGAGTATAGCCACCGGGCGGCCACCATGACGAGCCGCCCCGGACGGCCCGGTCCGGGGCGGCGGGAGGAGCTGCGCCTCGTTACAGTTCGGTCACCACGGGCAGGATCAGCGGGCGGCTCTTGCTGCGGCGGGAAAGGGTCTTGCCGACGGTCTCCTTGACCCGCTGCATGAGGAATCCGTACTGGACCTCTCCCTTGTGCCGGCGGTCGAGCATCCGCTTCAGTTCCACTTCCGCCTCGCGCAGGGGACCATTCTCGAGTTCCGGGCGCAGCCCCTTGGCGATCATGTCGGGCCCGGCGATCAGGCCGCCGTTTTCACGATCGACAACGAGGGTAACGACCACAAGGCCATCCTGCATCAGGTTGCTGCGGTCGCGGAGCGTCACCTGTCCGATGCCGGTACGCTCGCTGATGCGGTCCACCAATGTTGAACCGGCCGGGACCTTGCCACGATGCTGTGCGGTGTCGCGCGTGAACTCGATAACCCCGCCGATTTCGGGAAGCAGCACGCGGTCCGCGCTGATTCCGGCCTCGCCGCACAGTTGCCGGTACAGGACCATGTGCCGGAACTCACCGTGGATCGGCACGGCGAACTTCGGCCGCAACAGGTCGATCATCCGGCGCAGTTCATCCCGCCCGGCATGGCCAGAGACGTGGACACCCCGCTCCATCGCGCTATAGACAACTTTTGCGCCGCGGCGGAACAGGTTGTCGATCGTTCGCGTGACCGTCTCCTCGTTGCCCGGAACCGGGGTCGCCGAGACCAGAACGACGTCGCCCTGCCCCACCCGGATCTTCGGATGCTCCGCGGCAGCGATGCGGGCGAGGGCGGCGGCGGCCTCGCCCTGGCTGCCGGTAATGACGAAGACGCGCTGATGTTTCGGCAGTTTCAATACCTCGTCAAGCGGCATGAGCAGCCCTTCGGGCGGATTCAAATACCCGAGATCGAGAGCGACTCGCGCATTCTGTTCCATGCTGCGGCCCGCGACGGCAACCTTGCGACCGTACTTCTGGGCCGCCTGCAAAGCCATGTGCAGACGGGATATGTTGCTTGCAAAGGTGGCGACGATCACCTGCCCCTTGGCCTGCCGGATCGTCTCGTCCATCGTTTCCAGAACGACCCGCTCCGAGGGTGTGCTTCCGGCCGTCTCTACACGAACCGTGTCCGAAAAGAGCGCGAGCACGCCGTCATCGCCGAGCTTGCGAAGAAGGCGCTCATCGGTTGGGCCACCCATCACCGGCGTTGGATCGAACTTGAAGTCCGCGGTGTCGATGATGGTGCCCACCGGCGAGTGAACCGCCACCGCGTTGGTGTCCGGGATACTGTGCGTGACATGGATGAAGGTCGCCGACAACTGCCCGAGCTGCACGGTGTCGCCCGGCTGTACGGGGCGAAGGTCGACCAGTTTGTCCATCCGGGCTTCGTTGAGCTTGGTTTCGATGAAGCCAAGCGCCATCGGGGAGCCATAGATGGGGATCGGCGCGCGGTCCTTGAGCTGCGGGAGGATGTAGGGCAGGCCGCCGATGTGATCCTCATGGCCATGGGTGATGATGATGGCTCGCAGGTTCTGGAGGCGACTCTTGACGTAGGTGACGTCGGGAATGATGAGGTCGATCCCGCGCTGCTCCTCCTCCGGGAACTTGCCGCCGCAGTCGAGCAGCACCATGTCGCGCTCGTACTCCACGAGCGTCATGTTCTTCCCGACCTCGCCGACCCCGCCGAGGGGAATGACCCGAAGCTTGCCCCGTGGGCCCGAAATGCCGGACCCCTGGGCGGCGGCGCGGCCCCGCTGGTTGACCGGTTGCGCCTGCGCTGGCGCGCCGGCAGACTGCGGGCGACGCTGACCACGAGGCGCGGCTGGAGCGCCGCCCACTGGCGCAGCAACGCCTGCGGGTTGGGAAGATTCGGGATTCCTGCGCCCGGATGATCGCTGGTCGCCGGCTGGCTGCCGGCCAGGTCCTCGGCCGCCCGACGGTTGGGCAACCCGGCCCGGTTGCTGATCGGCACGATTGCCCTGAGACGGCTGCGCAGGCGCACGGCCCGGTTGCTGCTCTCCGCGTGGCTTGCGCTGCTGCGGCGCCGCGGCGGCCGGGGGCGCTCCCTGGATGGGCTGATTCGCTGGCGGGCGCTGGCCGCCGCGCGGGTTGCGGGGTTCCTGCCGGGGCGGGGGTGACGCGGGCGTCGCCGCCTCGCGATAGCCGGGAATGGCGCCCCGGTACAACTGCTGGCCGATTTCCTCGATCGCCATCGGCTCCTGCGGCCGGGCGGATGCGGGACGGCGGCGGCGGTTGCGGCTCGGTTTACGCTCCTGGCCGGATTGATCGCCGCTCTGTTGGCCGGCGGGGGTCGTCGTCTTGTCGTTACGTTCTTCCACGAAATCCTCGTCATCATGAGGCGCAGACCCGATTCGGCGGGCAAGCCTCGATTGCGGCACGATGGACCGAGGTGCGGCCCATGCCGCACGCATCCATCGAAGCACGATTCGAGCCGGGAGTGGCGCCAATTCCCGACATCAGGCGAATGCCGCGAGAAGCCCTCGCGAACAGTCGAAACCGGCGGTTCTGCAAACCGCGATGACGCTGGCTGAAACGGAGACTGATTACCGGGTTTCAGCACATGCGTTACTAACTGGAAGCGCACCTGGTCGCCAGGGTAACCGCGCAAACCAGCCATTGATGGGCAGGGCGTATCACAGCCCTGTCCCCCCGTTGCCTCAAGTGTAGTCTGTCCGGGGCCCGGCTATCGTGAGAGGTACGGCAGGTACCGCGTAGCTGCCAGCGCGATCACCGCCACCAGGATCAGAATCAGGCATCCAACGGCCATGATCGTACCGGTGCCGACCGTGGGCTCCGGCGCATCAGGCGGCGATTCCTGAGGTGTCAACGGCACAGGGGGGGTGCTGGTTCCCTCTGACGTTTCCCGGGAGCGGGCATCGGTCATCGATCAACTCGCGGATTCCGGCGCTTTGGCGCCGCTCGACTCGGTCACTACTCGGGCCGGGTCTGCTCGCGCGACACCAGGGCCCATGCATCGCAGGCGTTCCGTTTCGGTTCGCCGACGGGATTGCACGCGACCGGGTCCGACCCGGAGCCATGTCCCGAACCGCGAACCGGTCCGGATCGTTGGCTCTGCCGGGAGTCTGCCACAAGCGGCTCCCGCGGCGCGGTAGCAGGCCCCTGGATCCGTTCGCGGCGCCGCTTGACCGGAGGAGAGATAGAACATATGATCTATTCATGGCCGGGGACGAACCGGTCGAGCCGCAGCCGGAATCCGGCCGCACATGCACGGAGACGCGCCATGCAACCGCCTGCCCTTGCCGCCATCGCCATTCCCGCGCCGAGCCAGGTCGAGACCGTCGCGATCGAGGAAACCATCCGCTACCTCCGCCGGGTCGGCGCCCAGGTAGGAACGCTGATGCTCGTGGCCTCCGGCGCCGAGCAGCAAGTCATCATGGACACGCTGCGCGGCGGCTCGCTCAGTTGCGCCTCGTTCTGCGAGCAAATGCTGGAACTCGGTCAGATGCAGCGGGACCTGAACGCGATTCGCGACGCCGCCCGTGCGGAACGACGGAACGTCGGGTGATCTGCGCTATCCCCCGGCCTGCGAGGGCGTGAGCTCCGCGGGCGCGAGGGTGGCGGCAGGCGGTGTCTCAGGCGGCGGGGTGAACCGGAAAGGCTCCCCCGCCGCACTCGGCGCCCCGGTCGAGATCAGCCAGAGGGCGAAGAGCATCCATATGGCGGCGCCCCACGCGATCGCAACGCCGCGCCAGCCCGAAAGCACGGCGAGCCTCGGCGCTGCAAACGCCCGGGATTCTTCCTCACGGTCGCCCGCCCCCGGCATCGGTCAGATCACGAACTGGCCGGCCCGCATGAAGGGCTGGCCGTCGACATCGATTTCTCCCCCGTCCCGCAGGTCGCAGATCATGTCCCAGTGGACCGCGGATTCATTCAGGCTGCCGGTCTCCGGGTAGCCCGCACCGACCGCCATGTGCACCGTTCCGCCGATTTTCTCGTCGAAGAGGATGTTCTTGCTGAAGCGCTGGATGCCGAAGTTCGTGCCGAACGCGAACTCGCCAAGGCGGCGCGCGCCGGGGTCGCTGTTCAGCGTGTCGATGAGGAAACCCTCGTTTCGGCCCGCACTGGCGTCGACGACCTTGCCTGCCTCGAACCGGAGCCGGATGTCCGTGATCTCCCGGCCCTGCGTGACCACAGGGAAGGAGAACCGCACGTGGCCCTCCACCGAATCCTCGACCGGACCGGTGAAGATTTCGCCATCCGGGAAGTTGCGGCTCCCGTCAGCATTGACCCAACGGCGGCCCGCCACCGAAACGCGCAGATCGGTATCGGTGTCGCGCAGGCGAATCTCGGACTTTCCGTCAAGCCATCCGATCAGCCGGTCCTGCTCGGCGGACTGTGCCCGCCAGGCGGCAGCCGGGTCCGGTTGGTCGAGCTTGCAGGCTTTGATGACGAACTGGGCGAAGCCGTCGGTGGACATGTCCGCGTCCATCGCATAGGCATCCGTCGGGTACATGGTGAGCACCCAGTTGTACTCGCCCGCCGCGGATCGGCTCATGGTCGCGTCGAGCATCGGGCGACGCGCCATCTGGGCGAGGC
>CAIPGK010000143.1 GCA_903864575.1 uncultured Chloroflexota bacterium | reverse complement strand
CGTCGAGCGCATCGCGCGCCCCGTTGGTGCCGGATGGCCAGTCGACCTCGCCCGCCGCCAGTTTCCGCGCTTCCCCTTCTCCGAACAGCCCCCATTTCAGGCTGGACGATCCCGCGTTGATCGCCAGAACCCGGTCACGCGTCATGCGTCGCTCCCCTGGCATCGCGATGGCCGGACCATGCGCGCGCCCTCATCCCCCAATCCCTGCTCCCGCTGCGGCTGGAGACGGGGTTGGGATGAGGGCGCTCACGCCCGCGGCGTCCACGTCCAGGCCGTGATCTCCGCCGGGTCCTCGCCGAACTCCTCGACGTAGGCGCGGTGCTCCGCAAGCTTGCGGGTGTACTTCTCGATGACCGGCGCGGCCTCCACCGCCCGCTTCGGAAGGCATTGCAGGGCGGTGATGACCAGTTGCCAGCGACTCGCCCCGTTGCGGATCAGCATGTCGAAGGGAGTGGTCGTCGTCCCCTCCTCGATGTACCCGCGCACCTTGAAGCGGTCCTGCAGCGGCCGGTTGTAGATCAGCTGATGGACCGCGGAGGGGTAGCCGTGGAAGGCGAAGACGACCGGCTGATTCCAGGTGAAGAGGTCGATGAAGGCCTCGTCCGTCAACCCGTGCGGGTGGCCGACCGTGCTCGCCAGCACCATCAGGTCCGCGACGTTCACCACGCGGACCGCCAGTCCCGGCAGGTCCTCGCGGAGAATCTGCGCGGCGGCCAGCATCTCCACCGTGGGAATCGTGCCAGCGCTGGCCAGCACCACCTCCGGGTGCTCTTGCGCGCCGTTCCCGGCCCACGTCCACGCCGAGGCCCCGCGCGCCATGTGCTCGTCGGCCTCTTCCAATGAAAGCCACTGCGGCTGCGGCTGCTTGGTGGCCACGAGCAGGTTGATGTGGTCCTTGCTGTCCAGGCAGTGGCGCAGCGAGGCGACGAAGGTGTTCGCGTCCGGCGGCAGGTAGATGCGGGCGATCTCGGCCTTCTTCTGCAGCAGGGAGTTGATGAACCCCGGCCCCTGGTGGCTGTAGCCGTTGTGATCCTGCCGCCACGCGTCCGACGTGAGCAGGATGTTGAGGGAGGCCACCGGTTGCCGCCACGGCGTCTCGTGGCACAGCTTCAGCCACTTCGCGTACTGGGCCACCATGCTCTCGACGACCATGATGAACGCCTCATAGCACGGGAAAATGCCGTGCCGCCCGGTCTGCAGGTAGCCCTGCAGCCACCCCTGGCAGGTGTGCTCGGAGAGGACTTCCATCACCCGGCCGTCCGGGGAGAGCAGGCAGTCCTCCGCGACGTTCTCCGGGATCGGCCACGCCCACGCCCGGCCGGTCGCGGCGAACACCCCGCCGAGCTGGTTGGATGACGTCTCGTCCGGGCAGACCAGCCGGAAGTTGCGGGTCGCCTCGTTCCGCGTGAAGACCTCCGCGAGGTAGGTCCCGCCCTGCTGCAGGGCGCTGGCCGTTTTCGCGCCGCGCGTGGTCACTTCGACCCCGGCGATCCCGATGCCGGGCAGATCCAGCGGCCGCCAGCGGGTCCACCCGCGCGAGGCGGCGGCCATGCCGAGCCGGCGCTCCCCCGTCGGGCAGGCGGCGAGAATGTCCGGCGCGGGCATCCCGTCCGCGGAGAAGAGTTCCTCCGGGCGGTAGGAGCGGAGCCACGCGTCGAGCGCGGCGAGGTCGGTGGCGTCGGTGCGGGCCTTCGCGGCGGGCACCTGGTGGGAGCGGTAGGTGCCGGTGATCGGCACGCCGTCGATCTCGGCGGGCCCGGTCCACCCCTTCGGCGAGCGGAGGACGATCATCGGCCACGCGGGGCGCTCGCCGCGGTCGCCGGCGCGGACCCGCCGCTGGATCGCGCGGATGGCGCGGTAGGCGGCGTCCACGGCCTCCACGATCGGGTGGGAGCCGTCCGGCCCCGGTTCGTTGACGATGACCGGCGCCCAGCCGTAGCCGGTGAAGAGCGCGGTCAGGTCCTCGTCGGTCATGGCGGCGAAGACGGTCGGGTTGGAGATCTTGTACCCGTTGAGGTGGAGGATCGGCAGCACCGCGCCGTTGGCCCCGGCGTCGACGAACTTGGTCCCGTGCCAGGCGGTGGCGATCGGGCCGGTCTCGGCCTCGCCGTCGCCGATGACGCAGGCGGCGATCAGGTCCGGGTCGTCCAGCACCGCGCCGAAGGCGGTGGCGAGGGAGTAGCCGAGTTCGCCGCCCTCGTAGATGGTGCCGGGAACCATCGGGTTCAGGTGGCTGGCGAACCCGCCCGGCCACGAGAAGCCCTCGACGAAGCGGTCCAGACCGGCGCGGCCGTGGCCGAGCCCGGGGTAGACCTCGCCCATCGTCCCATCCAGCCAGTTGCTGGCGAGCGGCGCGGCCGCGCCGTGCCCCGGCCCGACGACCAGCATCACCTCGGCGTCATCGTGAGCCAGCAGCAGGCGGTTGAGCGCCATGCTGACGAGGTTGATGCCGGGGCAGGTGCCCCAGTGGCCCAGCAGGCGTGGCTTCACGTCCTCGTGCCGCAGCGGACGTTCCAGCAGCACGTTGTCCCGCAGGTAGACCTGCGCGGCCGCGAGGTAGTTGGCGGCGCGGAGGGAACGGTCGAGCGCGGCGTCGGTCGGGATCGCGGGCACGGGCAACTCCAGGCGGATGCATCGACTGATTTAGGTAATCGTACCTGTCTCCCGGAAAAGGACGATGAACCGGAGATGAACCGCGGTTCCCGGCGCAATGGCGGGCGAGTCGCGCCGAATGCCCGCGCGCTGCGGCCGGGGGGGACGGCCACCCCCCGCCGCCCGGAGTCGAAATTATGTGGAATGGGGGCGATTCCCCGGAACTCCCCCGGAGACACCCCTGATCGTGAGGGGTTCCAGTCCTTCAGCACAGCATGCATGCTGGCAGGGTCCGGAGATTGCCGGGACGCTGGGGGCGCGCTGCATCGTCCCGACGATGGAGAGAGGCATGGACGGACAATCGTTCGACCGCATCGCCCGGTTGCTGGGGGGCGCGGCCTCCCGGCGGGCGGGCATCAAGGCGGCGGTAGTCGCCGCAGTGGGATTGGCCACCCGGGGGGTGCTGCCGGAGCAGCCGGTGGCCGCGAAGCCGACCCAGGACGGCCCCTGCGATGACCGCTCGGGCAAGATGAACCGCTGCAAGGCCGATGGCGACTGCTGCACGCGGTACTGCAAGACCGGGAAGTCCGGCAAGACCGGGCGGTGCCGGTGCATCCACCGGGGCAAGCCGTGCCGGCCGGAGCAGAAGTGCTGCAACGGGACCTGCACCAACGGCAAGTGTCCGCGGAAGAAGCGCCGGTGCGTGAAGGCTGGCAAGTCGTGCAAGACGAAGACGAAGACGACCAAGAAGGGGAAGAAGAAGAGGATCAAGCAGGCGTGTTGCTCGGGCAAGTGCACCAACGGGAAGTGCCCGAAGACGTGCAAAGCCGACGGGGCGAGCTGCACGGCGGCGTCGGAGTGCTGCGGCGGGGCCTGCACGTCCGGGATCTGCGCGGTCTGCACGGCGACGGGGCAGGCCTGCACGGCGTCGCCTGAATGCTGCAGCGGGCTGTGCGACGCGAACGTGTGCAAGGAAAAGATTGCGACGAGCGTCGCGTGCGTGGCGGGCGACGTGTGCCAGGACCCGCTGGCGGAGTGCACGAGTTACCAGTCGTCGCAGCCTGCGGGAACCTACTGCCTGCTGGCGCAGAGCGAGAGCACCTGCGAGAAGAACAACGACTGCATCACGCAGATCTGCACGAGCGGCACCTGCGAGGCCTACCAGCCGGGGCTGGCCGGGGTCTGCGGCGCGAGTTCGGCGACCGACACCTGCACGGCCAGTTCGAACGCCACCTGCCAGACCTACGCCAGCAGCTGGCAGAACAGCAATGGCGACCAGTACTTCTGCACGCTGGACACCGGCGAGACCTGCCCGGTCGACGTTGGCGACTGCGCCTGCAAGAGCAGCGCCTGCAACGGCGGGACGTGCTGCGACACCGGCAGCGGTCTCCAGCCGGACAACACGACGTGCGACTCCAACAGCGACTGCTGCAGCAACCTGTGCCGGACGATGGGAACCACAGACCAGGAGAAGTACTGCATCAGCACGAATCAGGTCTGGGCGGTCGTGAACTACAACGGAAGCGGCGAAGAAATCAATCTATGGGCGATATCCACGCAGGACATCCCGTACGCCTACGGCATGAACTACAACTCCAGTGACGATTCTTGGGGGAGCAACAAGCCGTTCATGACCAGTGGCGGCGTGGTCAACTGGTACAACCAATGGCGTGTGCCAATGCACCGGGAGATCAGCTTGCCCACCGGCCCCGGCAACAAGAACTACCCGAATGGTGACGGTGATGCCTATTGCCGCGATGCCTCCGGCAACCCGTACACTGCCGTGATCTCGTACTTGGCGGCCGGCACAACCGCGAGCCAACAAGGAATCGTGTTTGCGAATACGAAACCCGGCTACAAGTACCGGGTCCTGGCGAACTGGGACGCCCAGTGCTCCGGTGATTCCTACTCCGTTGACGCATGCGGCCCCAGCTGGAGCGGCCTCGAAACCACAGGCATCTGGCAGACGAACGCGGTGTTCAAGTTCTTCAAGGGCAACACCCAGGCCGGGTCGAGCATCACGGTTCCGGCCAACCCCGGCGGGGCCAACCCGCTGCGCAAGTACTGGTGGTGGGTGGCGGACGTCATCTACGACGGCAGCAACCAGCCGACGGTCAATGTCGTCAACACCCTGCACGAGTGCATGCCGATCCCGTACGCGCTCGACGGCGGCCCGGTCTCCGGAGGACTTCGCCAGAAAGACTACGTCCTCGGAGAGGCCGGCGGGGGCGGGTACAGCAACTGGTGCACGCCCATCCCGTGGGTGACTGGCTCCTGACCTGATCCCCGGCGCCGGGCCGGCACACCGTCCCGCCCCGCGCCCCCCAATCCATTGTGGCGCTGCAGCGCGGAGGAATGGTTCACCCCCTGGCCTCCTCCGCGCCAGACGCGACGGCGACGCCCCGGAATCCCCCCCGGGGCGTCGTCCTGTCCGCGGGGGCTCTGGTACCATCAGCCACCGCGATGATCGCGTCCGGCCGGTTGGCGGCCGGCTGTCGGGGAACGCAGGGGCGGCGGCCATGAGCGCATCCTCACGCTCCATCCGGCGCACGTGGTGAGCGGCGGCCCCGGCGTCTCGGTGGTCGTCCCGGTCTACGAGAGCGCCGGGACCATTGCCGCGCTCGCGGCCCGCATCGGCGCGGCGCTCGCCGGTCAGCCGCACGAGATCATCCTCGTCAACGACGGCAGCCGCGACGGAAGCTGGGCCGCCATCGGGGCCGCGTCCCGCGAGCATCCCGCCGTCCGCGGCATCGACCTGATGCGCAACTATGGCCAGCACAACGCCCTGCTCGCCGGCATCCGGGCGGCGCGGTTCCCGGTGATCGTCACCCTCGACGACGACCTCCAGAACCCGCCCGAGGAGATCCCGGCGCTGCTCGCCGCGCTCGTTCCCGGCGTCGATGTGGTCTATGGAACCCCGCGCGAGGCGCGCCACAGTCTCGGGCGCAATCTCGCCTCCTCCGTCACCAGGCTGGTGCTGCAGGGCGCGATGGGCGCGGAGACCGCCCGCTCGATCAGCGCCTTCCGGGCCTTCCGGACCCCCCTCCGCGACGCCTTCGCCGGGTATGCGAATCCGGGAGTCTCCATCGACGTGCTGCTGACCTGGGGAACCACCCGCTTCGCCAGCGTACCCGTCCGGCAGGATGCGCGCGCCGAAGGGCGGTCCACCTACACCCCGCGGAAACTGGTCTCCCATGCCATCGTGATGGTGACGGGCTTCAGCGTGCTGCCGCTGCGGATCGCCACGGCGCTCGGGTTTCTCTTTACCCTGCTCGGGCTGGCCGTCCTGGTCTACGTGGTCGGCAGTTACCTACTGCGCGGTTCGTCAGTGGCGGGGTTTCCCTTTCTCGCCTGCATCATCGCCATCTTCTCCGGCGTCCAACTCTTCGCCCTCGGCACGATCGGGGAGTATCTCGCCCGGATCTACACCCGCTCGCTGGGCAGGCCCGCCTACGTCGTGCGCGAATGCTCCGATGCGTGACCCGTGCGACCTCCTCGCCTGGGACACCGCGTTCTGGGGCATGCCCATCGCGCGGGTCAGCGGGAACGCGCTCGCTCCGGCGGATCTGCCCGCCATCGACCGCTGGTGCGCCCGCCATGCCGTGGCCTGCCTCTTCCTGCTGGCGCCGTGCGATGACGCCGCCTTGCTGGCGGCGGCGCGGGCGGCCGGGTTCGTCGAGACCGACCGCCGGATCACGCTCGAGCAGCGGCTTGCGGGACCGGGAGCGCCGCCCAGCCCGGCCATTCGCCTCGCCACGCCCGAGGATATCCCGCGCCTTCGCCCCATCGCCGCCGCCAGCCACGAAGAGACCCGCTTCTTCGCCGACGCCCGGTTCCCCCGCGACCGCGCCCGCGAGTTGTACGCGACATGGATCGAGCGCAGCGTCGGCGGGTTCGCCGACGCGGTGCTCGTCTGGGACGACGGCGGCCGGCCCGTGGGGTACGTCACGCTGCACGACGAACCCGGAGCGGTCCGGATCGGGCTGCTCGCGGTCGACGCCAACGAACGGGGCCGGGGCATCGGCCGGGCGCTCGTGGAGGCCGGGCTCGCCTGGGCGCGGGAGCGAGGCGCGGATCGCGCCTCGCTCGTCACGCAGGGGCGGAACGCCGCGGCGCGGTCGCTCTACGCCGCGACGGGGTTTTCCACGCGGGAGTGCGCCATCTGGCTTCACCGCTGGGGCAGCGCCAACGGCGAGGAAACCGGATGACCACCGCGGAGGATCCCATCCGGTTCAACCGGGCCGCGTTTTCCGAGCGCTCGCGGGCCTTGCTGGCCGAGGCGCTCGCCGGCGAGACCGCCGCCGGCGACGGCCCCTTCGGCAAGCGCTGCGAGCGGCTGTTGCAGGATGCCCTCGGCGTCCATCGCGTGCTCCTGACCACCTCGTGCAGCCACGCGCTCGACATGGCGGCGATGCTGCTCGACCTCGGGCCGGGTGACGAGGTAATCCTGCCGAGCTTCACCTTCGTCTCGACCGCGAACGCCATCGTGTTGCGCGGGGCGCGGCCGGTCTTCGCGGATATTCGCCCGGATACCTTCAACATCGACGAGCGCGCGGTCGAGCGACTGATCACCCCGCGCACCCGCGCGGTCGTCGCCATGCACTACGGCGGGATCGCCTGCGAGATGGAGGCCATCGGCGGGATCGCGGCCCGCGCCGGCGCGGCGGTCGTCGAGGACAACGCCCACGGCCTCTTCGGGACCTACCGGGGCCGTCCGCTCGGCACGCTCGGCAGCCTGGCGGCGCTCAGTTTCCACGAGACGAAGAACATCACCTGCGGCGAGGGGGGCGCGTTGCTGGTCAACGACCCCGCGCTCGCCGAACGGGCGGAGATCATCCGCGAGAAAGGCACGGACCGCAGCCGGTTCTTCCGCGGGCAGGTCGACAAATACACCTGGGTCGACGCCGGATCGAGCTACGTCCAATCCGACCTGCTGGCCGCGCT
>CAIPGK010000142.1 GCA_903864575.1 uncultured Chloroflexota bacterium | reverse complement strand
CTGAAGATGGGCGCGCTCAACAAGTGTTATCTGCGGTATCCGGCGAAATTCTGGGGATCCGGCCAGGTGACGAGCTATGCCGCGCAGCAGATCGGGACGTGGGCGGAGTGGCTCGACTTCAGCCGCTTCACTGGGCAGAACATCATTGTCGGATTCAACGGGGGGCAGTACGGAATCGACATCGAGAAGAAGAGCGATGCCCAGATCGCGGCGGAGGCGCACGCTGTGCTGAAGGCGATTTACGGCGCGTCGATCCCGGCCCCGAGCGGGTATCTCGTGACGAAATGGATGCACGATCCGTTCAGCCTCGGGTCGTACGCGCACGTGCCGCCGGGGAGCAACACCTCGGACTATGGGCTGCTCGCCCAGCCGAGCGGCAAGCGGTTGTTCCTCGCGGGGGAGCACACGACGCGGGATTACCCGAACACCGTCCACGGGGCGTATCTCACCGGGGAACGGGCAGCGCGGCAGGTTCGGAGCGCGGTGGACTAGCGGGGCCTGCGGGCGCACCAGCGGCGCGGGCGATGATCCGGGATTGCGTGGAGGCAGGGCTGTTCGGGAACGAGTCCGCGGGTTCTCGCCTGCGCTCGGGGCTCGGGATGCACGCGAACCCCGAGGGCAACCGCCGCGCGCTGGGGAATCCTTGCCCTGTTCGTTGCCTGAAACCTGTACGGACATGCGCAGGCATGGTACAATCCCACGCTGCGATCATCTGTTCGGATCGCGGAAAATAGCACCCGGGAGCCGTTCCGCATGGCCCAGCACGACACCATCAGCGTCCGCGGCGCGCGCGAGCACAATCTCAAGAACGTCGACGTCGACATCCCCCGCGACAAACTGGTCGTATTCACCGGGCTTTCAGGGTCCGGCAAGAGTTCGCTGGCGTTCGACACCATTTTCGCCGAGGGTCAGCGGCGTTACGTCGAGTCCCTCTCCGCCTACGCCCGGCAGTTCCTCGGCCAGATGGAAAAGCCGGACATCGACCACATCGAGGGGCTCTCCCCGGCGATCTCCATCGACCAGAAGGGGACGAGCCGAAACCCGCGGTCGACCGTGGGAACCGTCACCGAGATCTATGACTACCTGCGATTGCTCTACGCTCGCGTGGGGCGGCCGCACTGTCCCATCTGCGGCAAGCAGATTGTGGCGCAAAGCGTGCAGCAGATGGCGCAGCAGATCATCGCCCTGCCGGACGGCTCGCGGCTGATGGTCCTCGGTCCGGTGATCCGCGACCGGAAGGGCGAGCACGCCGGGGTGATCGAGGAGATCCGGCGGCAGGGCTTTGCGCGCGTCCGCATCGACGGCAATGTGATGGAGATCGACGAGGCGCTGGGGCTCACGCTCGAGAAGTACAAGAAGCACACGATCGAGGTCGTGATCGACCGCCTCGTGATTCGGCACGAGGAGCGTGAGGATCCGTTGAACCACCCGGACCGGGTGCGGATCATCGAATCGCTCGAAACGGCGCTCAAGATCTCCGGCGGGATCGCCGCGGTGCAGATCGTGGACGGAGCGGAGCTGGTCTTTTCGGAGAAATTCGCCTGTCCCGAGCATGGGGTGGTCGGGCTGACCGAGATCGAGCCGCGCAATTTCTCGTTCAACAGCCCGCATGGGGCCTGCCCATCCTGCACCGGTCTGGGCACGACCCGCGAATTCGACCCCGAGCTGATCATCCCGAACCGGAATCTGACCATTTCGCAGGGCGCGATTGTTCCGTGGATGCGGGCGGGTGGAGAGGGCGCGGCGTGGTACGACGCGCTGCTCGAGGCCGTGGCCGATGAGTGCGGCTTCAGCCTTCGCGAGCCGGTGAAGAACCTCTCCCCCGAAAACCTGAAGGTGCTCCTGTACGGCAGCGGCGCGGAGAACGTGACCGTCCGCTACAAGAGCAAGCATGGCCGGCTGCGGTCCTACGAGGTCGCCTACGAAGGCGTCATCCCGAACCTGCGGCGGCGGTACGACTCGACCTCCTCCGACTACGTGAAGGAGGAACTCGAGCGGTACATGGCGGAGCGGCCCTGCCCGGTCTGCCACGGCGCGCGGCTCAAGCCGGAGGTGCTGGCGATCACCATCGAGGACAAGTCCATCGTGGACGTGACCCGGATGGCGATCCGCGAGGCGCAGGCGTTCTTCTCCGGCCTCGCGATGGACCCGTCGGACAGCAACGGCGCGCCCCTCTCGGAGCGGGAGTTCCTGATTGCCCGGCAGATCTTCAAGGAGATCCGGGAGCGGCTCGGCTTCCTCGTGGACGTCGGGCTCGACTACCTGACGCTGGAGCGTTCGGCAAACACCCTCTCCGGCGGTGAGGCGCAGCGGATCCGGCTCGCGACGCAGATCGGCTCGAGCCTGATGGGGGTGCTCTACATCCTCGATGAGCCGAGCATTGGGCTGCACCAGCGGGACAACGCGCGCCTCATCAAGACCCTCCTGCGGCTGCGGGACATCGGCAACACGCTCATCGTCGTCGAGCACGACGAGGACACCATGCGCGCGGCGGACTGGATCATCGACATCGGACCCGGCGCGGGCGAGCACGGTGGTCGGATCATCGCGACGGGGACGATGGAGGACATCGCCAACGCTCCCGAGTCGATCACCGGACAGTTCCTGAGCGGCAAGCGGTTCATCCCGGTGCCGGAGAAGCGGCGGGTGGGCAACGGGAAGTCGCTCGTGCTCGGCGGGGCGACCGAGAACAACCTGAAGGATGTCGAGGTCGAGTTCCCGCTCGGGCGCTTCATCTGCGTAACCGGCGTTTCCGGGTCCGGCAAGAGCTCGCTCATCACCGACACGCTCTACCCGCGCCTTGCCGCCGAACTGAACGGCGCGCGGCAGCGGGCGGGCGCGCACCAGTCCCTCACCGGAATCACCCATCTCGACAAGGTGATCGACATCGACCAGTCACCGATCGGGCGGACGCCGCGGTCGAACCCCGCGACCTACACCGGGCTCTTCACCCCGATCCGCGAGCTCTTCGCGAGCATGACCGAGGCGAAGGCGCGCGGCTACCAGGCCGGGCGGTTCAGCTTCAACGTCAAGGGCGGCCGCTGCGAGGCGTGCAAGGGTGAAGGCATCATCCAGATCGAGATGAACTTCCTGCCTGACGTGTTTGTGCCCTGCGAGGTCTGTCACGGCAAGCGGTACAACCGCGAGGCGCTGGAGATCACCTACAAGGGCAAGTCCATCGCCGATGTGCTCGACCTCACGGTCGAGGAGGCGCTCGAGTTCTTCGAGAACGTGCCTGCCATCCGCAACAAGTTGCAGACCCTCTTCGATGTCGGTCTTGG
>CAIPGK010000141.1 GCA_903864575.1 uncultured Chloroflexota bacterium | reverse complement strand
TGGCGCATGGCAGGGGTCGGTTGGGTGGCGGTGTCGCTGGAAAGGTCGATCAGTCGGGTCACGGCGACGGGGCTCCCTGAGTGAACGAGCGAACGGTCAAACCACGGGATTGTACGGGAGCCGGACCCGGGATCAGAGGACGTCGTAGCCGAGGTCCCTGATCATGTGGCCATAGTGGGTACGGAAAACGCGCAAGTGCTCCGGCGAGAGTTCCTGCCTGCTCTTGCCAACCGCGCCGACCTTGACGGTTTGCGGTTGCAGGACGCGCATGTTGTCGATGGAACAGCGCTTGATCGCCCGCTCGATCCGCTTCTGGGGAACCGGTTCGATCAGGTTAGTAATGCGGACGAGTTCGGCGACCGGGTCCTCGTGCAGGTGCTCGTACCGGACGATCATCACGCGCTCATCCTGCGACCACTTGACCGCGCGGCGAATGATCTGGCCAAATCCGTCCGAGAGGTAGGCAAGTGTCTCCGGAGCGTCGAGCGGCTGACCGACCATCTGCACCCGAGGGTGGTCGCGCCGCTGAAAATCGTCACCCTTGCGGTGAATCTTCAGAACCGGCTGCTCCTGACTCCACCGATAGTAGGAGAGGAAAACGTCGTAGGGGTCGCGCACGATCGTCACGACATGGGCCGGGATGCCGGTCCAGGCGTCGACGACCTCGCTGTGGTAGACGCAGTGCTGATGAAAAATCGAACTATCGGGCAACTGGAGGTCTACGCCCTCCCGGCGCACCTCGCGGCGTTTGCCCACAGGCTTGTTGCGGCCATTGATCTGGCGCAGTCCATAGACGTTCGCCAGCAGACATTTTATCCAGTGATTCCCGGCTCTTGGCGGGGAGGCAACGACGATCCGCACGCGGGGTAACTCCACGGTCGTCCAGGTACCACGTTCCGATCACGTGGTGAACTTACAGGTTGTTCGTACGCTATGGTGCCGCATTCGCGAATTATCCGCAAGTCAGCTTAGCGGAGCGGATATCCGAGCAGCGCGATGTCGTCCGCATGACGTCTGCGGAAGACATCCAGACCGTCGCATGAATGCGTTTCGGCGCCGCCCGGTTGGGAGGAAGCGAAGGCGCGCATTCGTTCCGGAGCGTTCGCGCGAAGCGCGAATTCGATGTGCGCTGGTCGGACCGGTTGAATGCGAGCGGCTAGCGCGGCGAGCGCGCGAGTCGGGTGGTCCCGAAGATCTTCGTACCGCACCGTCAGCACCCGCTCATCGAGGCGCCAGCGCACGGTTCGCCGCAGCAATCGCTCGAAATGGCCGGCGAGCAGGTCGTCATGCGGATCGGCGAACACACCCGGCATCGGCATGCCGAGGCGCTCCTGTCGGGATGCTCCCCGCAGCGTCGAGGCGAGGATTGGCCTGGTGCTGAGAGCGTGGTACAGCTCATAGGGATCCCGGAGGATGGTGATGACGTGGACAGGCTGCGCCATCCAGCGATCCACGAGTTTGCGGGCGTACGCGGAGTGGGTTCGAAAGATTGCCCCCTCGGAGAATTGGGCATCGTCGCGGCGATGGCATGATCCGCGACGCCTGCCACGAGGCCGCGCATCCCCGGCAAGGAGATCGAGACCATACATGCTGGCCAGAACCCGGGTGAGCCACTCCTGGCCACACTCCGGCGGGGAGGTCACGATGATCCTCAGGCCGGAGCGAAGCGGAGCCTCGATTCCGGGCTGGATTCCGAATGTCGCGGTCATTGCCGTCC
>CAIPGK010000140.1 GCA_903864575.1 uncultured Chloroflexota bacterium | reverse complement strand
GCCTGCGCTCGCCCGACCTGCGCGGCGAATCGCTGGCGCTGATGGACCGCGCCCGCGCGCTCGGGCTGGCAGTCTGCTACACGCCGAACTACCGGGCCTCGGCCTGGAAGGGAGGCGCCGAGGAGGCGATCCCGGTCCAGCGCGAGGCGCTCTCCCGCGCCACCGTGACGATGATGAACGCCGAGGAAGCACGCCTGCTGACCGGAGCGGCGAACACGGCGGAGGCGTTGATGGCGATCTCCGCGCTCGGCCCCTCGGCGGTCGCCGCCACCGACGGCGGAAACGACACCCTGCTGCTGGCCGATGGCGTGCTGTCGTCCCTGCCGGTCGTTCCGGCAACGGTGGTCTACGACATCGGCGCGGGCGACACGTTCCACGCGGGCTACCTCGCCGCGATGACCTCCGGAGCCGATCCGCTGGACTGCGTCCGCTTCGCCCTCCACGCCGCCGCCATCAAGATCTCCCGCCCCCCGGACCCCGCCTTGCTTCCCACCCGCGAGGACGTGCTGGCGGCGATGGGCCGGTAGCCTCAGGGATCGGCGGGCAGGGAAGGGCCCTGTTCGTCGGCGGCCCCCGCCGCATGGGAATGCGGCGCTGGTGACGATGGGTGGCTGCACGGTCAGTCGGTCAGCCGGTCAGCTGTCCGTCCAGATCGAGATTCGGCTGTTTTGGCCATCGGCCACCCATGCGGTCCGCGTGTCCGCAGAGACGAAGACGCCGTTCGGAGAGTAGAAGTTGCTGTCTCCAGAGCCGGGACCAGTGCCGAACCGGGTGCTGGGGCTCCAGGTCGTGGAGGTGGCGTCAGATCGGGTCCAGACCGAAATCCGGTTGTTGCCGGTGTCGGCCACCCAGGTGGTCAGCGTGTCCGCCGAGACGAAGACGCCGAACGGGCCCTGGAACTTGTCATTGCCGGAACCTTCGGAGCCGAACTGGGTGCTGGGGCTCCAGGTCGTGGAGGTGGCGTCAGTTCGGGTCCAGACCGCGATCCGGCTGTTGCCGGAATCGGCCACCCAGGCGCTCAGTGTGTCCGCCGAGACGGCGATCCCGCGCGGGCCGCTGAAGTTGTCATTGCCAGAGCCGGACGAGCCAAACTGGGTGCTGTAGCTCCAGGTGGTGGAGGACATGGTCGGCCGGGTCCAGACCACGATCCGGTTGTTCCACCAGTCGGCCACCCAGGCGGTCAGCGTGTCCGCCGAAACGAAGATGCCGTACGGGTAGGAGAAGTTGTCATTGCCGGAGCCGTACGATCCAAACTGGGCGCTGTAGCTCCAGACCGTGGATGAGGTGGACGGCCGGATCCAGACCGCGATCCGGTGGTTTTGGCTGTCGGCCACCCAGACGGTCCGCGTGTCCGCCGAGACGAAGACGCCGGCCGGGGTGTTGAAGTTGCTGTCGCCGTTAGCGGGACCGGAGCCGAATTGGGTGCTGGGACTCCAACTCGTGGAGGAGGTGTTCAACCGGGTCCAGATCGCGATCCGGTTGTTGCCGAAGTCGGTCACCCAGGCGGTCAGCATATCCGCAGAGACGACGACGCCGTACGGGGTGGCGATGTTGCTGTTCCCCTGACCAAACGAGCCGAACAGGGCGCTGTTGCCCCAGGGAAGCGCGTGGCACGACCCGCTGTCACAGACCGGCGTCGCTCCCGAGCAGTCGGCATTCGATGCGCACTCCACGCACGCGCCGCTGGCGCAGATCGGCGCAGTGCACGAGCAACTGGCGCAGGCTGCCCCGCCGGTCCCGCACGCGCTGGCGCTCGTTATCGTCACACAGGTCGTCCCGCTGCAGCACCCGTTTGGGCAGGACGCCGCCGTGCACGGTTTGGTCCTGCACTGCTGGTTCCGGCAGCTCTTGCCGCTGCCGCATGTCTCGCAGGCCTTGCCCCTCGTGCCGCACGCCGCGTCCTTCGTTCCGCGCTGGCAGTTCGTGCCGTCACAGCAGCCGTCCGGGCAGGTAGTCTTCGAACATGTCCCCGTTGTGTCGCCCTTGCGCTGCTTGCCCTCAACATCGCTGGTGATTGCCCCACCCAGCAGCACGCCGAGCGCGCCGGCCAGCCCCGCCCGCCGGGTCGTTCCCGCCCGCAGCGCGCGGAGCGCTGCGTCGAACCGTTGCTCGTCCATCTTCCGTGCTCCCGCTCTCCCGGTGGCCTGCCGCCGCCCAGTCGAGAGCCATATCATTGCGGCCATGTCTCATGACAGTGCCAGACCCATCCTAGGGGGGGCGCGGGAAAATGTCACTTACCGTTTTTTTGGCAGTTTTGGGGTCGGGACAGGCAGGTTCCACAGGAAATGACGGGGGATCGTCCGGGATTACCGGGCTGGCTGGGCCCGCGGCGCGCTGGGGCGCCGCCGAGGCCTGCGTCTGCCATTCATGAATGGTCAGGGCTGGCTGTTCGGCTCCAGCACGTGCTTCACGCCGTCCTTCCGCTCGAAGGCGGCGAATGCTTCCGCGACCTGCGCCAGCGGCCATGCATTGGTGACCAGCGCGCCGGTGTCCACCTTGCCGTCGGCGAGCAGGCGCAAGGCGGTATCCCATGCCGAGGGCACGCTGGCGTTGCTGCCGGTGACGCGCAGTTCGCGGTAGCAGACCTGATCGAGGTCCCACGCCACCGGCTTGCCGAACAACCCGATCTGGGCGTACTGCCCGCGCCGCCGCACGAGAGTCAGCAGGTTGGCCGCGCTCGGTCCCGCGCCGGAGCACTCGTAGACGATGTCCGCGCCCCAGCCGCCGGTGAACGCGCGGACGATCTCGCCGGCGTCCTCGGTTGCGACGTCAACCGTTCGCGCCGCGCCGAGCGACCGCGCCAATTCCAGCCGCGCCGCATCGGCGGGCGTGCCGAGCACGATGACGGTTGCGCCCGCCGCACGGGCCACCTGCAGCGTCAGCAGCCCGATCGCGCCGGGACCGGCAACCACGGCCACGTCGCCAGCGGTGACCTTCGGCAGTTCCAGCGCGCCGTGCACCACACAGGCGAGCGGTTCAGTCAGCGCCCCGGCCCGGAAGGAGAGCCCCTCCGGCAGCAGCCTCACATTCCGCTCCGGCACAATGACCCATTCCGCGAACCCGCCATTGACCGCCGACCCAATGGATCGCCGCTCCGGGCAGAGGTTGATCGCGCCGTCGAGGCAGAACCGGCAGCGCCCGCAGGTGTGGAAGTAGGTCTCGGTCGTCACGCGGTCGCCGGGCGCCACGCGGGAGACGCCCGAACCCACGGCATCGACTACCCCGGCGATCTCGTGACCGAGGATCACCGGCGGTTTCGTCGCGTACTCATCGTGCAGGATGTGGAGGTCGGTGCCGCAAATCCCCGCCGCGCGGACGGCGATTCGCACCTCGCCCGCCCCGGGGTGCGGCTCCGGCCAGCGCTCGACCGAAACGTGTCCCGGACCCGGCGCAGTCTTGGTGACGGCCAGCATGGATCAGCCTCCCCGCCCGCGGCGCAATGGCGCGGCGCCGCTGCCTGACGTTCGTTGCCGGGAGTCTATCCCGCCCGCGCCAGCACCGCCGGGGCATGGTCGCGGGAACGCGAAAAGCCGTGACGCGCGGAAGGCGCCACGGCTCATTCGGGGAGTTGGGCGCTCCGGCGACAGGCGTGTCAGATTGCCTTTCGTCCGCCGATCAGATTCCTGAGCACCACCAGCACGACCGCGCCGGCAGCGGCGGCGATGATGCTCAGCACGAAGTTGTTCGCCTGCCCGAGCCCGTTCACCACAAGGCCGGCAACCAGCGCCCCAAGCAACCCGAGCACCAGATCACCCCAGATGCTGTGCTGTTCCCTGGTGATGAGCCCGGCAAGCCATCCGGCGACGATGCCGATGACGATCCAGCCGAGTACCCACATGATGTCCACGGCGTTGCCCTTCCCGATCGTGAGCGTTTCACCGCGCCAGCCGGACACCCGGCCGCGTGGCGACGCAAATCGGGACGTCGCACCCGGCGTGCCACCACGACGCGCGAGGCGACGGACGGGGAATCAACCGCGCGGCTGGTTGCGCGAGAAGGGGATGGGCGGCGGGAGATCCTCCAGCCGCTCGGCGACCACGGCCGGATCGACGATGAACTCATCATCCGGCGCGGCGACCGTCTCCCATGGCAAGGGGCGTGGCTCGCTCCCGCGGAGTTCCAGGATGGGCACGAAGGCGTTGGCCATGTCGGTTTCCGGATCGCTTTCGCGGAAGAGCGGAATCGGAGCGAAGGCGGCAGCCCGGTCATCCTCCTCCAGCGCGGCATCGGCCGCACGTTCCCTGATGCGCTCGGCAGGGAACGGGGCCGGAGGAGCGACGTAGCCAGGACGGCCACCACGGGCGTCGCGGGCGGGTCCTGCGGAAAGAACGTCCGCCGCCACAGGCAGATCGCGGCGGTCATCAGCATGTGCAAGGGCCATTGCGGGGTCGAACTCCTCGATAACGTGAGCGGAGGGAGCCGGAACCGGAGCGGGAAGGGGAGCCGCAGCAACGGAGGATGCGCTGGCGGCGATGGGCGCGTCAGCCGGGACGCGGCGGCCGCGATCGCCGGCTGCCGGGCGCGACCGTCCTTCCGAAGGCATGCGACGCGGTCGCCCCCCCGCAGCGGAAGAGCGGGCGGGCATGGACGGGGCGTTCCGGCGACCCCGCGCGGCGGCTTCGGCGGGCGCTGGTCGCCGGGTGGCGGTTCGACCCCACACGACGGCAGCGGCGAGGCAGGAGATCGCCCCGATGGCGACCGCAGCAGCTCCCACGGCATCGCTCGGCGCGTAGACGAGAGCTACCGCGGTCACCGCGACAAGACCTAGGCCACCGACGATGAGAGCCAGTCCCAGCGACCGGGCGGAGTGGTCGGCGATATGGTCGGCCGCGCGGGGCGTAGCTGTCCTGCGCCAGAACGCGCCCCCACCTCGAAGGGCCAACCCTGCGAGGACCGCAAGCGCTGCCAGGCCGAGCCCGGCGACAAGAAAATCCACGGTTCCCATCCCCTGGCGCGGCGTTGCGGGTCCGCGCCGTATCCCGGACTGCATTGTCGCCGGGAGGGGGAGGCGGGGCAATCGAACGGACAGACCAGAGGGCATGAAAACGGGGGCCCTGCCATGAGGCAGGACCCCCGAGGTGCTTCGACCGAAACCCGAAGCGGAGTCCGACTCCCCGCTCCGGATCGAGTTCGGTTTTAGCGGCGGCGCAGGCCGAGGCCCGCAGCGCCCGCGGCGCCAGCCGCAGCAATCATCGAGATCAGGCCAGCGTCAATGCCGCCGACACCGGTGGCCGGGAGGGCAACAACCATGCCCTCACCACCGCCAGCCGCGCCGCCAGCTTCGCCGCCACCCCTGTAGCCGCCGTCCTTGCCGCCGTCCCCGCCGCCGGCCTTGCCACCATCCATGTTGGTGTTGCCAACAATGATGCTGTTGCCGCTGTTCGCGCCAGAGGACACGTCGCCGATGGAGACCGCGCCGCCGTTGGCGGAAGCGTCGGCCGAGCCGCCGTTGCCGGCGCCAGCGGTGGAGATGGTCATGCCGCCGCCACCAGCGGTGCCGATGTTGTGGTCGCCGCCGCTCGCATCAGCCATGCCGGTGCCGGCGCTGGCGCTGATGTTGATGTCGGTGGTGTTGCTGATGGTGCCGCCGGTGATGACCACCGCCGGACCCTCAGCCACTTTCTCGTTGGCCGAGGCGAAACCGTAGCTGCCGGCGACCAGCGCCAGCGCGGTCGCGGACACGACCGCAAGCCGAGCAATCTTCACGTCTTGGACTCCTCCCCTTCGCTATGAAGGCTTTCCCGCGCGCCCGTCGCAATCACGAACTGGCGCGTCGGCCCCGTAACCCTGACCGCGGGTCTCCAGTTTGCCTGGCAATAGGTTCGCACTGGAACAGAGTAGGCCGACGGTTCCCGCTCTGCTCGTACTCCCCGTTTCCAGGGGTGGGCGCGCTTGCCCAATGCGTCAGCGAGACAGTTTCCTGCCTCCCGGAGTCCGAGGCCATAGCTCCAGCAAACGCCGAAGCGGTTGGTGGCCACGGGATACCCGCTGCACTCTAGCAAGATTCCCGTCCGTTCGTCAATGGGTAGCACCCCCGATTCCCGTATTTTCCGGGTCGGGGAAGAGCCGAAAGTCCCGGTATGCGGCAAATACGACGGCTCCGGGCAGAAATCTGCCCGGAGCCGTGGTGTGGGAGGCCCGTCGTGTGAACGAGGCTCCCGGATTCGCCGTTACCGGCGACGCAGGCCGAGACCCGCCGCTCCAGCGGCGCCAGCCGCCGCGATCGCCGAGAGCAGGCCCGCATCGAACCCGCCGACGCCCGTCGCCGGAAGGGCAACGACCGCGGCCGGTGCGGCCTCCCAGGTCATCGTCTCCTCGGCGGCCGGCTCCCAGACCGGCTCGGGGGCCGGGGCAGGCTCGGTGGCGCAGTTGGCGGTGTCGCCAACCACGATCGAGTTGCCGACGTTCGCGCCGGAGTTGACGTCGCCGAGCGAGATCGCCCCGCCGTTCGCCGCCGCGTTGGCCGCGCCGCCGCCGCCGACGTTCGCGGTGCTGATGCCGCCGCCGCCGCCGGTGCTGCCGATGTTGTTGCTGCCGCCGCTGGCGTCGCTGGTCGCAGAGCCAGCGCTCGCGCTGATGTTGATGTCAGTGGTGTTGCTGATGGTTCCGCCGGTGATCACCACCGCCGGGCCCTCGGCCGGGCCGTAGGCGCAGTCCCAGGCAGCAACATCGCCCTTGGCGTTGGCCGACGCATCCGCGGCGAACCCGCCGACCGCAATCGCCAGCGCCAGCGCCGGAGCCACCGCAATCCGAGCAATCTTCATAACAGGATCCTCCTCCCCATCTGGTTCACGACCGGACCCTTGCCGATCGATCGCTTCGCGCCGTCGTTCCCGAGATGCTCATGCACCTTCCGGAACGGCTTTGCTCCCCGGGAACTGCCAAACGTAGACCCGTCGGGACGGGCCTCTCGCGCTGGCCTGGTCTTGAGCTGTCCGGAACGCGCCGCCGGGGTAGTACCCGGTTGCCGCTCTCCCTGAACCGCCCGACCTGCCCGGGATGGTCCGGCGGCTGCCCGCCTGACGTGCCGGAACCTCCTGTTCGGAGCCCTAACACCGCCCGTAGGGTAGTCACCGCCTGTACCGGCGTCAAAACGCGGCTTTCGCGTCCAGTTTGCCGGTTTCGCCGGGTTGACATTCGGCACAACGGCCGCTTTGCCATCCCCTGCTGAACCCCGGGCCGCGTGCCGCCTTGCCGCTCGTCGCAGCGTGAACGGTTCGCGCCTCCCGAACCTAGTACGCACGGCGTCTGCCATTGGTTTCACGGCACGTGAGGCAGGACCCTTTTCCCGGCCTTCATGCGCGGGTTGACAGCCGGTCGCCGCCGATCTAGAGTGTACGTACAGTCCCGAGGAGCCGGGCCAGCGCCCGCTCCCCGACCGGGATGGTGAGCGCGTTCAGAACGCTGCGGGGTGTTCCGGAGAAGCGGGCCATTTCGGGGCCAGTCGTGGAAGCGCAGCCGTTGCGGGGCGTGTTGCGGGAAAGCGGCCAGCCGGGGGAGCAGGACGATCCGGTTTGTCGGGGCTGTTTTTCATTCCCCGCCGCCCACCCAAAACACCGGCAATCCGCCGCCCGGTGGTCCTTCCTCGAAGGCAGGCATGCCGGCGCGCCCCTCCTCGGATACGATGGCGCCTCGACCGGTCGATCTCCCCAGCCGAGGAGCTCCCCTCTCATGTCCAGCCTGATCCCCGACCATCGCGACCACTTCCAGCTCGGCGTCTGCCACTATCCCGAGCATTGGCCCCGCGACCGCTGGGAGCGCTACGCGGAGCAGATGAAGCGCCTCGGCATCGCCTACGCCCGGATCGCGGAGTTCGCCTGGTCCCGCATGGAGCCGCGCCCTGGCGAGTACGACTGGGGCTGGCTGGATGAGGCGGTCGAGGTGCTCCACGCGGCGGGGCTCAAGGTCATCCTCTGCACGCCCACCGCGACGCCCCCCGCCTGGCTCGTCCGCGCCCACCCGGAGATGCTCCCGATCGACCACGAGGGGCGCCGACGCAACCACGGCGGCCGAAAGCACTACGACCACGCCAGCCCGGTCTACCGCGAGCACTCCCGCCGCATCACCGAGGCGCTCGCCCGGCGATACGGCGCGCATCCCGCCGTGGTCGGCTGGCAGACCGACAACGAGTTCGGGTGCGCCGAGACCACCCGCTCGTGGGGAGGCGCGTCGGCGGTCCGCTTCCGGTCCTGGCTCGACGCGAGGTATGCCGGGGACATCGCCGCGCTCAACGAGGCATGGGGCAACGTCTTCTGGTCGCAGGAGTACAACGACTTCGGCCAGATCGACCCGCCCAACCTCGTCTGCGAGTTCCCCAACCCCAGCCATGTCCTCGACTTCTACCGCTTTGCCTCCGACATGGTGGTCGAGTTCCAGGAGGAGCAGGTCGAGATCCTGCGCCGCTTCTCCCCGGACCGCTGGGTCACCCACAACTACATGCGCCTCTTCGACGAGTTCGACCACTACGCGACCAGCACGTGCCTCGACTTCGCCACCTGGGACAATTACCCGACCGGTGGCGTCGAGTACGCCGCCTTCTCCCCGGAGGAAAAGACCCGCTGGGCGCGGACCGGCCACCCCGATCTCGTCTCGATCAATCACGACATCTACCGGGGCATGAAGGGCGAGAAACGCGGCGCATGGGTCATGGAGCAGCAGAACGGCCAGATCAACTGGGCGCCCAACAACCCCCTGCCCGCGACTGGCGCGGTCGCCCTCTGGACCGTGCAGGCATGGGCCCACGGCTGCGACGTGGTGAGCTACTTCCGCGACCGTGCCGCGACCATCGCGCAGGAACTGATGCACTCCGGCCTGCTCCGCCATGATGAGACGCTCGACATCGGCGGCCAGGAGGTGGCGGGGCTGGAACTCTCGGGACGCCCGTGCGCCGATGTCCAGACCCCGGTCGTGCTGCTTCACGATTACGAGTCGCTCTGGGTGCAGAACGCGCAGCCCCACGCCCAGGCCGCCACCTACTGGGAGCAGCTGCTCCTGTTCTACGGAGTGCTGCGCGCAATGGGGGTGGACGTCGATATCCGCCACCCCGAGCAGGATCTCTCCGGCTACCGCGTCATCATCGCTCCCGCCATCCAGTTGATGAGCGAGCGCCGCGCCGCCGCAATCCGCGCCGCCGCAACGAACGCCATTTTTGTCGCGGGTCCGCGCTTCGCCTACCGCACCGAAACCGGCAGGGTTCATGAGGACGGCCAGCCGGGACCGTTGAAGGATCTGCTCGGCTGCAAGCTGCGGAACTTCGACGGGATGCGCCCGGGCCTGACCGTCCGCGCGGGGACCCACGAGGTCGGCATCTGGTCGGAGTGCTATGAACCCCTCGGCGGGGAGACGCTTGTCCGCTATGAGGACGGCCCAATGCAGGGACAGGCGGCGGTCGTGCGTCACCGCAACGCAGTGACGATCGGGGCCTGGTCCGCGCCGCTCATTCGCGAGGTGCTGGCCACCCTCCTGACCGAGGCGGGCATCCGGGTGATGGACCTGCCGGACGGCATCCGTATCGCCCGGCGCGGCGAGGCGGTGACGTGGATGAACTACAACCAGCACCCGGCGCCCCTGCCGGACGGGACGATCATGCCGCCCGTCTCATTCGAGGTTCGCGTGGGCGGTTGACCGGAGGCGGCGCGACGAACCGCATTTCCGGCCCGCGCCCGGCGTCGTTCCGGCCCCCGGACCATCTGCCCGATGGCGGCGCGGGATGACTGGCCCACGCCCGTGGCCGGACGGGCCGGGATCAGCCCGTGCCGCCCACGCCGAGATCTTCGGCCGTGCGCCCGATCCACGCGCCCACCATGCCGAGCATCGCGCCAATCAGCCCGATCAGGAACACCTCCTGCCACAGCGACGCCGCCGCCGGGTGGCGCAGCACCGGCATCTCTGGCAGCGGGGCGGGCCACCACCCTACCGCCAGCACGGAGGCGACGGCCGGAATCAGCGCGAGGACCATCCAGCCGCGGGATTTCAGGAAAACCCCGAGCACGGGAGGCACGATGAGGGCGATGGCCGCCCATGCCGTCGCGCCATGCGCCTTTCCGGCGAACCACACGGCGAGCGCCGCCGCCTCGGCAATCCCAAGCCCGGCGCAGGCTGCCAGCATCGGCCCGGGAATCGCCAGTCTGCCGCTCAGCAATGCCTGCACGAGCGGCAGCGTCGAGCGCGCCGCAATCCCTCCGGCGAGCCCCAGGATTGGCCCCATCCTGAACTCCGTCTTCGCGACGAATACGATGAACAGGATCGCGATAACGAAGATCCAGGCCTGACACGCAAGGTATCCCAGGCATCCATGGACCTGATTGGCCCGCATCACGGGCCAGGTGGAGGCGCGCACCAGCGGCGCGATCACCCAGCCGAACGCGAACGCCAACACCCCGCCCAGGATCTCGTTCGCGATCGTCCGCTGCTCCGGCGGCCAGCGGTCCGCCATCGCGAGCAGGAACAGCATCGCCGCGCTCAGCAGCAATACGACGACGAGGCGCGACATCCACGGGCCGCTAAACCACCACTGCATCTGCTCGCCCGCGGTCGGCGGCACGTTCTCCGGGGCATCGCTTCCGGCTGGGCGTTCCGACATGAATCAACATTCCGTTCCCGCTCCCCTGCGACGCAAGGGACCGCTACCGATCTCGATCCCGGCTCCAGCGCTGGACCGCCCGCCGCGCCGCAAGCGCCCGCTCGACGGCGGTGATCGCGAGCCACGAGGTCAGACCAGCCACCATCGCCGCGGTGATCCAACCGGACTGGTTCTCGACCGTCAGCGGGAATGGACCACCGGTGAGGTCAGGCGTGGGCACGAGCCACCGCGGCGCCGCGTTCAAAAGCACGAAGCCCGCCACCACGACGGTGATCCAGAGCGAGGAACGCAGGACGATGGCCGCGGCAACCGTCGCCACGGCGACGAAGGCGACCGCAATGCCCGGCCACGGCCACGGGCCGACGGAGGCGACGACGAAGAAGCCAAAGGCGATGAGCGCGGCCGCCATCAGGCAGCGAAGGAGGTCTCCGGCAAACCACCGCGCCCCGTGGAGCAGTTCCTGTTCCGGATCGGGCACGCGATCCTCGGGATCCTGTCCGCCGCCGGACCGCGCTCCTGCATCGTCCGTCATGGTGGGCCGCCTCCCGCCTGCCGCCTGCCGCCTGCCCGCTTCCCGCCGCCCGCCGCCCGACAGGTCGTTGACGGGAACGTATCACAGCCCCGGAGCGCGGCTACCGCCGCCAATCGCGCCGGAACCGGACGATTGTGCCCTCGCGCCGCGCCGGTTCGATCACCGCCGATTCGAACCAGACGGCGCCCACGACCACCGCCGCGCCAGGAATCCATCCTTCGCCCGGCATTCCCGTAATGAGGCCGGGAATCTCCGTGATCGCCGGCTCCGGCACGAACCAGCGCGGAGCCAGCGCCAGCGCGATGAAGACCGACACGACCGTGCGGATCCAGAACCCGGTGGGCATCCAGACCGTGACGGCCACGACCCCGGCTGCGAGAAAGGCGATCGCCACCGTGTCCCACCGCGGCCCGTCCGGATTGCCGATACCGAGGAACCCGAAGACGAGCACGCCAGCGGCGAGCAGACACCGGGCCAATCGCGCGGCGAAGTGAGGCGAAGTCGCCGCTCCCTTCGCGCGAATCCGGGCAAGCGCCCATCGGACAAACGAGGGTCGTGAGGGATTGTTCATGCGATGCCGCCTCCTTCGACCGCCGGCAGCGCGACCTCGCACGCCGGCATCGGAGGGCGCAGGCGCGGGTCAGATTCCCGCGCCCTGCCGGTACTTCCGCCCCACGACAATGACCGTCATGACAGCCCCGGATGAGATCATCGCGGCGAGCGCTCCGACCGACCATGCGGCCCCGATCGCGTCTCCGGACAGGAACCGGCCACCGGTCAGCACGACATCCGGCACGAGCCAGCGCGGGGCGATCATCAGTCCCACGAACGTCAGCGAGACGATCCGGAACCACATCTGGGTGGGCAGCAGGAAGGAACCCGCGGCGGCGGCCACGATCACAAACTCCACCGCGGCAGCGCTCCAGAGATGCGCCAGGATCACGAAACCGAGCACGACCGCGGCCGTCGCCAGCAGGCGCTTCGCCTCCTCGATCGCGAACCTTCGCAGGTATGGAACGGCCTGCTCGCGGATGTCCCGCTGGTCATCGAATTTCCGCACGAGGCTCCGCAGGAAGCGAAACCATGTCACCGGATCCGTCATCGGATGCCTCCGGCCGCAGCATCAACTCGGGGCGATCCCCCAGCGGACGCGCACCTCGACCGCGATCTCCTCGGTTCCGGTTTCGATGGGGGTCTCCATCATCGGAGCGGCAGCCATCTTCGCCATCATCACCCGCGGCATCGGCCGGGAGGCCACGCCCTCCTCGATGGCCTGGACCTCGCCAAGCGACGCCCCGGCCGCAGCCGCCAGCACGCCCGCCTTCCGTCTGGCATCCGCGATGGCCAGTCGCCGCGCCTCGTCCTCGAGCGCCTCGGGACGTTCAATGAAGAAGTCCGGGCCGGAGACCGCATTCGCGCCCGCCGCGACCACTCCGTCGAGCACTACACCGATACGATCGAGGTCGCGGACGATCACCGTCACCTGGTTCGAGACGCCATAGCCGGTGATGCGCGGCATCCTGTCCGGCTCGCTGTAGTCACGCTCGACCCGGACGGCATACCGCGTGGTGCGCAGGTCCTCCCTGGCAATTCCGTGGTCCGTCGCCGCCGAGATGATGGCGTTGGCCTGCCGGGCCGCCTCGGCGCGGGCGGCGGACAGATCGGCCAGCACCACATCGACGCCCACGCTGATCCGCGCCGCATCCGGCGCGGCGGTCACGACCCCCCGCCCATCGACCGTGACGCCGCCGGAAATTCCCGCGTCCATGCGCGCTCCTTTCAGTTCGCACCTGACGGCCTGCGCCGTCGCCGCGATCCCGCTGAAACAGCCGCTCCCCGCGCCGAACGCTGCGGCACGGGGAGCGGCGCTCCGGATGCCGTTGCGTCCTACTCCAGCTCGAAGGTCATCTGGACGTTGACCTGGATGATGCTGGTGCCGGTTTCGACCGGGACATCCATCGCGGCCTCCGGAGCGGCCATCGCGACATTCTTCCCGTACACCGGGGTCGGGTAGTAGCCGCCCACGTCTTCCGTGATCGACACCACGCGGCCGAGCTTCATGCCCGACGCGTCGGCCAGCTGTCCGGCCTTCGAGCGGGCGTCCTCCACCGCGGCCTTGCGCGCTTCGGCCTCGAAGGGCTTGGAATCGTCCACGTAGAAGGAGACGCCGTAGATGCTGTTCGCGCCGGCGTCGACCACCGCGCTCATCAGCTTTCCGGCGCCGCCGATCTCGCGGATGGTGACGTTGACCTGATTCATGATCTCGAACCCGGTGATCTGCGTCGGGTCCGCGCCCTCGTTGTAGTTCCGCATGATGTTGACGCTGTAATTGGACGTCTGGATGTCCTTCGCGTCGATCCCCTGCGCCTTGACCGCGTTGATGATGTCGGTCGCCTGCTTGCTCGCCTCGGCCTGCGCCTCAGCCAACTCCGGGCGGATCACGTCGATGCCGACCGTCACCGTCGCAGTGTCTGGCGGCACGTTGACGATGCCCTGCCCGCTGACGCTGACGATGCCGGGTTGGACCATGCCGGAAACCGGGGTGGCGTCCTGCGCGTAGGCCGCGCCCGCCCCGAGGCCGCTCACCGCGGCGAATGCCGCCGCCGGAATCATCATTGCGCTGCGCCGGGTCGTGGTGCCGAACTGTGCCATGTCGATGCTCCTTGCTCGTGGGTTTCGCGTTTCAGGTATCGGGTATCGGGTATCAGATTCCGGATGTCAGATGGCGGGAGCAGGCGTGAGCGTCCGGAGG
>CAIPGK010000139.1 GCA_903864575.1 uncultured Chloroflexota bacterium | reverse complement strand
GGTCGCGGCGGCCGCGGCAAGGACAGCCGAGAGCGCCGCGGCGAGGCCGCGGCGTCTCGTCATGCCGGCATGGAGTGCCCTGAGCGCCGCTTCGAACCGATCCTGATCCACGGCTGCCCGTCCTTCCGCGTTTCCCCGCTGCAGAGAAGCCCGGTCCGGGTCACCCGCCCGAACCGTTCATGCGCCTCGCGTGGGCGTTCGGGTCAGCGATCACTATCTCATAGGATGTCCGACCAACCTGACTATACCGATCCCCGGGCGCGGCGTTCGGCAATGCGGCATACCGGAGTACTGGAAATCCCCATCGCAGCAAGGGCAGACGGGTTGTCCGCCGCCGCGGTGGTTATCTGGCGATCTCCACGGCCACCCGCGTGATCTTGTCCGATTCGACGGTGAATGCAGCCTGCCCGGAGTACGTTCCGGACCGGACCGTCACCGTGTAGTCGCCGGGGTCGAGCAGTTGGAAGGATCTGGAGCTGGCGGCGCCATCACGCAGGCCGCAGGCGTCGATCGACTTCGTCATGGAGAACGCGTTCGGTCCCTGAACCGTCAGGATCGCCTTGGGGTTCTTGCCCTGCTGGGTACACCCCTTGCCGGTGAGCGGTGCATCGGGGGCGCTACGAACCGAGACGGAGGCAGCGCCGACGCCGATCGGTCCCGCCGCAGGGATGTAGAGCAACTTGGCGGAGGGAATGCGTCCGGCGGTGAATCGGCTCGTCGCGAAGTACTGATCGTCGTTTGCGGTGGAGAACACGCTGCCCGCGCCAGCCGCCACGCTGGTCCCGTCCTTGTCGTGCAGCACATCGGAGCAACGGTTCGCGGAAGCTGCCAGGCACGACCAGACCACGCCTTTGCTATCTGTCCCGGAGGTATATCCGCCCACTCCGGAATACAGCAGCCCCGCGCCGTCATAGGAAAGCGCGTCTACCGCCTTCCTGTTGCCAGCGTCTTCCCATTGCGTGCACGAGTTCGTGCGAGCCGGATCACACCGCAGGATCGTGCCTTCAATCGTGCCGGCCCACACGTAGCCGCCGCCAACCGCCAGCGATTCGACCGAGTCATTTCCGAGTTTGTCGAGGTCGCTGCAGGCATCTTTCCGGTTCGGGTCGCATTTCCAGACCCGCGCTTCCTTGCTGGCCACCACGCCATCGCCTTGGCTTCTGAGTCCCGCGTACAGCGTGCCGTTCGCGAGCACCAGCGCCTGGATATCGTGGCCCCCGCCGTCGTCGAGCTTCACACATGCGCCGGGGGCGCTGCTCTGTTGCGTGTACGGAAGATTTACCGGACACCGGTAGATATCGTTGGATTTCTGCGCGAACCACAGATAGCCGTCACCCGCCGCCAGCGCGGTAACTTCATTGGTGCTGCAGTATTGCCCGCGGTTGTTGCAGTTGTAGCCTGTCGGCCAGGGTCCGGCCATGATCCGAGTGCAGTTCTCGCCCAGATCGGCAATCGGACAGCTTAGACCACCGTCCCTACCGGCGAAGTAGACGTTGACGCCATCGGTCGCCAGCGCCCTGACGTTGACCCCCTGCGTGCCCAGGGGTGATCCGAAGCACGACGCCAACGCGGCCGGTGACGACGGATCGGCGCACACCTCGAGCACGAACCCCTGCCCCGCCCACAAGGTGTCCTGCGTGGCCGACTCGGCCTTGCTTTCGCCCGGCGGTTGCACCATCGCCGCCAGCGGCAGCAGCAGCACCGCCACCAGAACCAGGAGCCCACGCGCCGCAAACGCCCACTGTCGTCGTGACCGATGTCCCACGATAGTCTCCTTGCGCCGATGCTGGTCGTCGCGATGGCCCGATTGCCAGTGCGTCGCTCGGGGAGCTTATCAGGTGGGTATCCTCAAATGTAACAGCGGCGAAACGTCCCGGCGGTATCGGCAGTGCGGGGTCGGCCCGCTGAAGACGGGGATTTGCGCCGGGAACTCCGGGCAGCGCTTCTTCCCATCGCGGCACGCCGGCGGGCTGTCAGGTGTTGCCGAGGTTTGCAACGGACGCCCCGTTCCATCTCCCTGACCGGAGGCGACTATCCGGAACGCCGACGGCCCCCGCCGAAGCTGGGGCCGCGAGTTCGTGCGGACAGGACCCGGCAATCGTTCCGGCATCCGTCCGGCTCTCCGCTCGCGCCGTGCGTGGG
>CAIPGK010000138.1 GCA_903864575.1 uncultured Chloroflexota bacterium | reverse complement strand
CTTGGTACTCGTCGAATGGGTCCTGCCCGGGATCATCGAGGCTCGCCTCGACGACGACGAAACCTTCGGGCGGCCATCGCGTTGGCTGCTTGTTGCGGTCGAAGATTGTCGCGAGATGCGTTTCGAGAGATTGAAGCGTCGACTGTTTCATCTGTCCAGTATCCATGTAGGGGCGGAAAGATACAATATTGTAATTACGACATAACTCTGCCTATCGGTTCAGCTTTGAGTTTTATGTCCATGACGATGGTTTGGAAATGCTTCTCATCCTTGACGTCATGTCATCGTGCCCATTTTCGTCTGAATTTAACAGACACGATTGCATCCAGATTCTGCGATGAAGACAGGTGCAGCGGCATGGTGGCTGATCGCCGAGCAAGCTTTATCTTCCTGGCGCCGTCAACGCAGGAGCAGCGACGAGGCCGTGAGCCAGACGGTAACGCCTATCGACTCACCGGCGGCGATGGGCGTGCGGAGCCTAGGGCGCAGGACTTAGAAGCCGGCAAGTGCCGCCCACCCGTCCTGGATCGGCGTCGACCGATGCGCCGGAACGAAGAATGCCCGCTCGCTTGACTGGCCCAGGCGCGACAGCTTCTCCGCCATTACGGGCATGTCGTCAGCCTGATCTAGGTCACGCGCTGTGTCCAGGCGCCGCCCATGCCCGTGCCGGAGATCAGGTCGGCGAGCGCCTTTACGACGCGCTTGTCGTCGACGGCCGCCTTGAGCCATTGCAGCGCGAGGCTCTTGCCGGTGCCTTGCGCACCGACCGGGACGGTCAGGTCGCCAAAGGTACGATCAGCCTTGCTGATCTCCGCAAAGTTCCTGATCGCCAAGTTGAGTCGTCGCGCCGTAGCACGCTTCCCCGCCCGCGGACTTCAATCGCGCACGGCGTCGCCGCAGGCTTACATCGCGAAGCTGTTCGGCGCGCCGGAGAACAGCAGGCTGAGCGCCGTGCGGGTCATCTTCCGGGCGGAGGCCTTGGCGAGCTTGCGGGCGACCCGGTCGGCGAGCGCCCGCGCGCGGGCGGCATGCTCGGCCTTCAATTCGGAGAGCGCCGCGTCGGCCGCGTCGCCGTCGCCGCGCCACATCACCCCGTCGCTGCCATCCTCGGGAAACCAGCCCGCGACGACGACCGTTCTTGTCAGGCCCCGATAGGACACCGTGAGTTCGCGTTTGCCCCGGTGCAGCGTTTTCCCGGTCTCCGGATGGATCCGCGTCTGCGGGGTTCGCATGTGACTTCTCCCTGCACGACAGCAGCGGGAATTCGGCGAGGGTGTCGTCGATGAACTTGTCGTCGATGATCAGACTGCCGACGTTTGGCAGCACCTTCACCACTGGACGGAGGACTTCGTTCCTGCGCGCCAGGATCGTCGGCTTGATCGCGCGCTCGACTGCCCCCTCAAGGAAACCGTACCGCAGACTTGGATGGAGCGTTGGCCGGCGCCGGTGCCCCCCTCTTCCCGTCGTGGAACGCAACGATCATACGACGCGCGGGCGCGCGTTGTCGTGCCAGAGCTCACCGGGCCAGAACCGGCGATCTGATCTTCCCGCCGCGTCGTCCCTCACCGGGTCGGCCAGGGCGAGACCTGGGCGAGGATGCGGACGGTTTCGGCGCCGAGGCGGATGTCGCAGGGATGGGCGGCGGCGTGGCCGGTGATGCGGTCGCGCAGGGCAGCGGCCGCGGCGGCGAGGGTCG
>CAIPGK010000137.1 GCA_903864575.1 uncultured Chloroflexota bacterium | reverse complement strand
TCGCGAGCGGCGTCGCGTTCCTCCTCTTCATGTTCTGGGAACGCCGCGCACCAGCGCCGCTCTTGCCCGGGTCGCTCTTCCGGCAGCCGGGATTCACCCCGGCGCTCGTCACCAACTTCATTACCGGCGCAGCGCTCATCGTCGCGATGGTGGACATCCCCGTGGTCGTCACGATGCTCGTGGAGCCGGAGCGGGTCAGCAGCGTCACCGCACTGATGATGGCCCCGTTCACGGTGCTGATGGCCGCGCTCTCGCTTGGCGGCGGCGCGCTGGTCGCGCGACGCGGAGGACGCCTGGTCGCCATCGCCGGTCTGGCGGTAGCCGCGGCTGGGTACGCCCTGCTCTGGGCGGGCATCGGACATGGGTCCATCACCGGAATGCTTCCCGGCCTCGCGGTCGCTGGGGCGGGCTTTGGCCTGGTTGTCGCGCCAATCGGCACGGCCGCAATCGACGCGGTCGAGCCCGGCCAGCGAGGAATCGCGGCGGCGCTGACGCTGGTCGCGCGGCTGCTGGGAATGACCGTCAGCATCTCCGGGTTGACCGCTCTCGGGGTTCACCGGCTGCAGGCGCTGGTGTCGACCCTCTCCCCAGTGACACAGAGCGAAGGGGAGACCACAGCTGAGTTTTTCGCCCGGCAGGCCGCCTTTCTGTATGAGAAGGTGCTCCCCCTCACCGTGCAAGTGGTCCGGGAGACCTTCCTGATCGCAGCCATCATCGCGCTGGTGGCGATCCTCCCGGCGCGGCTGCTGCCTGGCGACAGGGCAGGTTCCAGCGACCGACCGGAACGGCGACAATAGTTGCCGCATACCGGTGACCTGCCGGGCCACGGCAGGCTGAATTGTCCGGGAGGAGACCAGCATGGCTCGCGATGTCGCGCTCGGCGTCGATTCCAGCACCCAATCCGTCAAGGTCGTCGCGCTCGACGTGCAAACCGGCGAGATCGTCGCCGAGGGACGCGCGCGGCACTCGGGCGAGGACATCCAGGACCCCCGCGACTGGTGGACCGCGCTTGTCGAAGCCACTCGCTCCTGCGTGTCGCAAGATCTCAACCCGCTGGCCATCTCGATCGGCGGCCAGCAGCACGGCTGCGTAACCCTCGACGCCGAGGGCGCGCCAGTGCGCCCCGCTCCGCTTTGGAACAACGTGGACGCTGCCGAGGATGCCGAGCGCCTCAACGCGGAAGCCGATTTCGCAGCGGCAATCGGCACGCGTCTCGTCAGCTCGATCACCATCGCCAAACTCGCGCACCTCGCCCGGACTGATCCTGCTGATCTGGAACGGACGGCCGCGGTCTGCCTCCCCCACGACTACCTCACCTTCCGGATGACCGGCAACCTCGTGACCGACCGGGGCGATGCCTCCGGAAACGGCTGGTGGTCACCCGGAGAGTTCCGGGACCGCCGCGATCTGCTGTCCCTCGCGGTTGGACCAGATGCCGCACAGCGGCTCCGGTTGCCGGAAGTGCTTGGCCCGGACACCGTCGCCGGAGCGCTCATGCCAGAAGCTGCTCGGGAGCTCGGTCTCCCGGTGGGCATCGCGGTCGGACCCGGCTCCGGTGACAATATGGCGGCAGCGCTGGGGATTGGGGCAAATGCCGGGGAGATGGTCATCAGCCTCGGCACCAGCGGAACCGCATTCGCGATCTCGCGCTTCGCAACCCATGATGAAACTGGCGAGGTGTGTGGATTCGCCGATGCCACCGGCCATTTCCTCCCTCTCGCCTGCATGCTCAACTGCACCCGGGTGGTTGACACCATCGCGGCCATGCTCGGCATCGAACGAGTCGACGCCCTCGACCGCGCTCTTCGCCTCGCTCCCGGCGCCAACGGCCTGATGATGACGCCCTATTTCGAGGGCGAACGCACCCCGAACCTGCCCCGCGCCAGCGGAGAGGTCTTCGGCCTGTCCAGCGCCACTTCTTCACCGGACCTGATGCTCCGCGCCGCCCTCGATGCCGTTGCCGCTGGTCTCGCCTACTGCGTCGAGGCGCTGAACCGGCTCGGCATCGACGCAGCGGACGTCACCCTTGTCGGAGGCGGCAGTCAGCACCCGGCATGGCGGCAGGCCATCGCGGACGCCACCGGCAAACGCGTGCTCGTCCGCGAAGCAGGCGAGGCTGCCGCTCGCGGCGCTGCCCTGCAGGCCGCGGCCATCGCCCTCGATGCTCCGGTGAACCAGGTAATCGCCCGCTGGCGCCCGCCGGTTGTCGCCGCCGTGGACCCGCGTCCCGCCTATCGCGACGCCTTTCGCCTCGATGAACGGCGCAATCTGATCGACGCGATGCGTGTCCGGTACGCCTGAACCTCGGCCCGGAATCAGGTAGGCTGACGGTCGAACCCGTCTTCTGGTCGACCCGCCCCGGTCAAGCACGGTAATCGAACCGCGTTCAATGCCAGACATGTCGACCGGTTCTCGCCCAACTGCATGGTCGTGTCAGGCCCGGGGAACCTTCTACCCGCGCCGGGAGGGCCTGCTCGGTTTGACCGCTTCCCACCGAGGCTCATTGAACGCGACGAGGTCATGGCTGGTCTCGGTCGTTGCCGCGCGAGCCTTCCGGAAGATCTGGAACAACTCGGCATAGCGCGGCGCGATCGCGGTGTTCGGTTCCTGCACGGCGCCGTAGGCCGCCCACGACTGCGCGAGCGTCACCGGGTCGGCGCCCGACGCCCCTGACGCCGCCAGCAGAGCCGCACCCATGGCCGCCTGATCGGCCGTGGCGAGTGCATGAACGGGCAAACCGAACATGTCCGCCGCGATCTGACGCCAGAGCGGAGATTTTGCGCCGCCGCCAGCCATCACGATCTTCGTCGGCGCGGCGCCCTGCGCCCGGAGCACCTCGAAGGCGTCGAGCGCCGCCATCGTCGACCCCTCGATCACGGCGCGCACCAGGTCGCCGCGCTGGTGGTGCCCGCCAAGCCCGAGGAAAGCTCCGCGCAGGCGAGCATCCATGTAGGGTGTTCGCTCCCCTGCAAGGTACGGCAGGAACAGCAGGCCGCGGGCGCCGGGTATCGATTCGGACGCCCAACCCGTCATCCGCTCATACGCGTCCGTGCCGCCAAGCGCGAGCGCTTCGTCGCGCAGCCAGCGCAACCCCATACCCGCAGCCAGCGTCGCCCCCATGGTGTACCACCCCGGGCGGCCCGGTCCGGGTTCGAGAGCCGAGCAAAAGGTGTGGGTGCGCCCCTCCGGATCGGGCTTTACATGGGGTGCAGGAACCATCACCTGCGCCCCGGTCGAAATCGAAAGAAGCATCGTCGCAGGGTCCACAATGCCAGCACCGAGCAATCCGGCGGCGGCGTCACCGGTACCGGTCATCACCGGGATGCCTGCCTGCAGACCGAACGCCTCGGCGGCTGAAGCGGTCAAGGTTCCGGCGCGCGCGTTCGACGGCAGGATGGTCGGCAAACGTCCGGCGTCCAGATCGACGACCTTCATCAGATCGGGCGACCAGGTTCGCCATCGGACGTCGAGCAGCAGCGTCCCACTGGCATCGCCGGGATCGGTGGCGGTCTCGCCAGTGAGCCGCCGTCGCAGGTCGTCCTTCGGAAGCAGCACCTTGTGCGCCCGCCAGAAGAGCGACGCGCGCTCCTGTCGCAGCCACGAAAGCGTGGCGGCCTGGAATCCGGCTGCGACCGGACTGCCCGCAATTTCAGCGAGTTTGGCAATGCCGATCTCTCCGGTCATCGCCTGCGCCTGCCGCCACGAGCGCGTGTCGGACCAGATGATGGCCGGGGCGACGTACTGCCCGCTCTCGGTGAGCATGACCGTACCGTGCATCTGACCGGTGAGGCCGATCGCGTCGATCGTAATCCCCGGCAGCCAACCGGTCGCCTGTCGAACGGCCGCGGCAGCCGCGCTCCACCAGTCGTCGGGGTTCTGCTCAGCCCATCCGGGCTGCGGATGATCGGTCGGGAACTCCGCCGAACCGACGCCGCGCACCCGCCCATCGTCCTCGACTACGAGCGCCTTTACCGATGAAGTTCCAAGGTCGATCCCGAGATAGGTCGCCATCTCACGTCCCGATCACTGTGCTACCGGACCACCTGCGGTTCAGCCCCGCGCCGCCGCTGGCCCACGTTCCCGCTGGATGTCCACGGATGCATGGGAGAGCGTTCGAACGGTCGGGTAAAGCGGCTTGTACACCTGTTCGTAGACGGCATCGTACATGGCCACATCTTCGGCGACCGGTTCCACGCTCCGCCTCCCGTAAGCCAGCGAATGCAGCGCCTCGTCCGCGTCGCGGTAAACACCCGCGCCGATGCCGCCAAGCACCGCTGCGCCGAGAGCCGTCGCCTCCTCCGCCTCGACGACGGTGATCGGCTGACCCATCACCGTCGCTTTGATCCTCATCAGCAGATCGTTTTTCGTACCACCGCCAATGGCCACGATATCCGTGGCGGGCAACGCTTCCGGGTAGCGCAAGAGCGCCTCATAGCTGGCGCGGGTTTCAAAGGCGATTCCCTCGATCACCGACCGCATGAGCGCGCCGCGACCGACATCGGCGCTCAACCCCACAAAGGTCCCACGCGAGCGCGGATCATCATAGGGCGGATTTGCGAGCCGCAGGTGGGGCAGGAACACCGTCCCCAGACTTCCTGCGGGCGCGGCAGCCGCTTCCGCGAAAAGGGTCTCGTAGGAAGGCGGCTGCTCATCAGGGCCGCTGAAGAGATTCCTCGCCCACGTCACGCATGCGCCGGATGTGTACAGCCCGCCGAAGCAGTAGGCGAGGTCCCCCACCACGTGCGCGCCCTGCGCGAATCCTTCCCTGCCCGCTGCAGGATCAACCATCGGCGCCACCAGCGGCAGGAAAACCGCCTCGGCCGTGCCCAATGAATTCAGCATCTGCCCCGGGCGCGTCACGCCGGCAGCGACGGCTCCACATACATGGTCGTGGCCGCCGGTGGAGACGATGCACGTAGTGGGGAGACCAGTCGCCGCCGAGGCCGCGGGCGTCACCGGACCGAGCGGTGTTCCGCCCGGAGCGAGAGGCGCGAGCATGCCCCGACCGATTCCGCTTGCATCGAGAATTTCATGGCTCCAGGCGTGGCGGTGGAGATCGAACATCAGGGTGCGGGAGGCAAGTGAGTAATCGGTCAGCGATTCGCCCGAAAGCCGCCAGGCGATGTAGTCAGCGACGAAATGGACCTTCGTCGTTCTCGCCCACTCGTCGGGCCGCTCCTGCTGCAACCAGAGCAGTTTCGGAAGCGAGAAGATCGGTTGCAGCGATACGCCGGTGATCGCGAACAACCGGTCCTTGCCGATCTGCCGGTCAAGCCACTCGACTTGCGGCCACGTCCGCGTGTCATACCATGCGATGGTCTCGCCGGTAGGATTGCCCTGCGCATCGAGCGGCGTCACGGCCTCGCCAACACTGGCGACGGCGATGCCACGCACATTCTCGGGGTTTGGTATCGCGGCCAGCGCCTCCCGAAGGACGGTGCATGAGGCATCCCACAACTCGATCGCGTCATAGGATGCCCAGCCCGGACGCGGCGTGTGGGTCGGGGTGGGAACCGACGCGCGAGACAGGGCATGTCCAGCCCGGTCGTAGACGACGGCCTTCACCGAGGTCGTCCCGACATCGAGCCCGGCAAGCAGGGGTGCGCTCGGCATGGTGTGATCGATCTCCTCGGAGCGCCGCCACGGATCGGCGTCAACGCCAGCAACGAACCACGGCGGGGCGAAACGTCGCGCCGGCCCGAAATCGGGTCCTCCCGTCAGGCACGGGATTTTCCCGCAGATCGGACCGGCCCGCGAGGTCTCGGGCGAAATCGTCGGTGCGGCCGGGCGTTAACCCTTGACGGCGCCCAGCGAAAGTCCGCGCACGATGTAGCGCTGCACCAGCAACGCAGCAACCAGCGGG
>CAIPGK010000136.1 GCA_903864575.1 uncultured Chloroflexota bacterium | reverse complement strand
GGGATGGGATGGCCCCGGCAGGAAGTTGTCAGGAATTGGATGCCGGCTCAGCCGTCACGGCTTCCGCGGCGATGGCCTCCGGCTGCGCGGTGAAGCGGACCGGGATCCGCTGCGGGCGCGCATGCGCCGCCTTCGGCAGCACCAGCCGCAGGACGCCATGCTCGAAGATCGCCTCTGCGCGGCTCGCGTCCACCTCGAAGGGCGGCGTGATCGAGCGCTCGAAGCGGCCGTGCCACAGCTCGTGCAGGTACCAGGTTGCGCCCGTCGCGTCCTCGGCCTCGGCAACATTTCCGATCTGGCCGGAGAGCACGATCGTTCCCTGGTTGAAGGTGACGCTCAGATCATCCGGTCGCAGACCCGGCGCGGCGGCGACGATCACGAAGGCGTCGGCAGTCGCGTAGACGTCGAGCGGGAGCGGCGCTGCCGTCGTCCCCGCGCCCTGCCCGATGGCGGGACGCGCCCAGATGGTGCGGAACGGCGCCCCGGTCACGCTCTCTCCCCAGATCTGGTCGAAGGCGTTGCGGAGGCGGGCGAATTCGGCGGTCGTGTCTTGCATGGCTGGTTCCCTCGTTCGAGCTGCGGGAGTCTCCTCCCGGAACCCCGGCCCGTCCGGTCGCGGACCGATTCGTTATGTCGATACGATAACGCGTCAACTCATTCTTGTCAAGTACGACTCAAGGTTGGTTATGCGAGTCGTTTCAAGGATCGGTACGGTTTCGGGGAAGTACGAACAATCAGCGCCGGTTCCGGCAGATACGGGATCGTTCGGTGCATCCCCGAGAGGCGATGAGCATGGTTTCATCATTTGGAAAGGTCTGCAGCATTGACGGATGCACATACCGGGTCTCCGATGCCGACCCCGGAAGGCGGGGCTGTTCCCGCCGAATCCCCGGGCTCAGCGTGGCCGACGATTGGCCGCGCGTTCCGTCCGCGAACCGGACGAGGAGGCAACGCATGGACGCGTTCCTGACCCGTAGCGTGAACCGTCGTTCCCTGATGCAGGGCGCCGCGGTCAGCATGGGCGCCATCACCCTCGGGGTGGGCGCGACCACCTATCGCATCCCGCTCGTGGGCGCGGAGTCGACGTTCGACGCAGCCGCCTGCTACCAGGGCTTCCCGGGCGCCACCCCGGTCAAGTACGACAAGATGGGTGACGGCGGATTCAACGTCGGTCTCTCCAACTCCTACATCGGCAAGGTCTGGCGCACCCAGATGATCAAGATGGCGAAGGCCTACGCCGAGAGCGCGGAGATCAAGCCGCTCATCGGCACCTTCCAGGTGAACACGGCGGACCGCAACGACGCCGAGCAGATCGCCGCCATCGAGAACATGATCTCCAACGGCGCCCAGGCGATCATCATCATCGCCAACACCCCGACCGCCCTCGTGCCGGTCGTTCAGCAGGCTCGCGCCGATGGAATCGTGATCGTCTCCTTCGACAGCACCGTTCACGCCGATCCGGTGGACCCGTCGCTCGATCTGGGCGTGACGGTCAACGAGGATCAGGTCGAAATGGGCCGCCGCCTCGCCGAGTTCCTGGTCGAGAAGACCGGCGGCAAGGGCAAGATCCTGATGGTCAACGGCGTCCCGGGCACGGGCGTCGACACCGAGCGCCGAGCCGGCGCGGCTGAAGTCTGGAAGAACAGCCCGGACATCACGACCGTCGAGGTCGAGGGCGACTGGGACCCGGGCAAGGCCCAGACCGCCACCGCGACCGCGCTCGCCGCCAACCCCGACATCGCGGGCGTCTGGTGCCAGGGCGGAACCGACGGCGTCGTCCGCGCGTTCATCGACGCTGGCCGGCCCCTCGTTCCCATCGCTGGCGAGTCGGAGAACGGCTTCCGCAAGCAGATGGTCGAGTACAAGGACAAGATGCCTGCTCTCTCCATCGGGCAGTCGCCGGGTCTCGTGTGCGTCTCGATGCGCGCCGCGCTCTCGCTCCTGCTTGGCGAGGAAGTTCCGAGCGCCGTCTCCGTGCCCCTGCCGTCTGCCACCACCGAAGAACTCGAGGCGGGCGTCAACTACTTCCCGGACGCGCCGGACAACTTCTTCACGACGACGACCATCCCTGCCTGCGGCGTCAACCTCACCTTCGAGGAAGTCGACAAGCAGCAGGTGTAACGGGGCTGGGCTCATCGGGTTATAGGCTTGCAGGGTTATGGGCGTGTGGGCAGGGAGGAACAGATTCTCCCCTCCCACAAGCCCATAAGCCCATGAGCCGATAAGCCTTGAAGCCCATCAGCCAGCATCCGGAGCCAGCACATGGCGCTCCTCGCGGCAACCGGGATCGACAAGCGCTTCGGCGGCGTGGTTGCGCTGCGCGATGCGTCGTTTTCCTGTGACGCCGGCGAGATTCACGCCCTGCTCGGCGAAAACGGCGCGGGCAAGTCCACGATGGTGAAGGTCCTCTGCGGGGTGCATCGCCCGGACGCGGGGACCCTCGCGCTCGATGGCAAATCGGTGGACTTTCGCGATCCGGCGGCGGCAACGGCGTCCGGAATCGTCCCGGTCTTCCAGGAACTTTCGCTGATTCCCGACCTGACGGTCGCGGAGAACCTCTTCATGCAGGCCGAGCCGCGCAACCGGCTCGGCCTGCTCGACCGCAAGCGGATGAACCGGGACAGCGCGGCCCTGCTGGGCAGGCTCGGGTTCACCGGCATCGATCCGGCCGCGACGGTCCGCGATCTCTCCCTCGCCGAGCGGCAGATCGTGGAGATCGCGAAGGCCATCGGTCGCAATCCGCGCGTGTTGATCCTCGACGAAGCGACCTCCGCGCTCAACAGCCAGCAGGTCGGACAGGTCTTCGCCGTCGTCCGCCAATTGCGGGCGCAGGGCGTCGCCATCGTCTTCATTTCCCACCGCATGGATGAGGTGCGCCACCTTTGCGACCGCGCGACCGTCTTTCGCGACGGGCAGACCGTCGGCACCGTCGAGGTCGCCAGGGCAGGCAACGACGAGATCGTGCAGATGATGATTGGCCGACCGCTGCGCGAGGCGTTCCCGCCCCGGCCCCCGGTCGCGATCGATCCCCAACCATTGCTGGAGGTCCGCGATCTCTCGCTCGGCAGCGACCTCAGGAATGTCTGCTTCACCCTCCACCGTGGAGAGATTCTCGGTCTCTCGGGGCTGGAGGGGCAGGGGCAGGGAGAACTCCTCTTCGCCCTGTTCGGCATTTTCGCGGGCGTCACCGGCGAGGTGCGGGTGGCGGGCAAGCCCTACCACCCCGGCGATCCGCGCGGCGCGATGGCGGCCAATCTGGCGCTCGTGCCGGAAGACCGCAAGACGCAGGGGTTGATCCTGCCGCTCCCGGTTGGAGAGAACATCACCCTCGCGACCCTGCCGGACGTCGCCAGCGCCGGCATCATCGACGAGGCGAAGGAGGACGCCGCGACCGGCGAGATGCAGATGCGCCTCGCCATCAAGACCGCCAGCATGGATACGCCGGTGCGCTTCCTTTCCGGCGGCAACCAGCAGAAGGTCTCCATCGCCAAGTGGCTGCTGACCGGCGCGGAAGTGCTGCTCCTGCACGACCCCACTCGCGGCATCGACGTCGGCGCGAAACTGGAGATCTACACCCTCATGCGCGATCTCACCGCGCAGGGGAACGGCATCCTGTTCTTCTCGACCGACCTTGCGGAGATCGTCGGTCTCTGCGACCGGGCGCTCGTCATGTACGAAGGCGCGGTGGCGAGCGAACTCTCCGGCCCGGATCTGACCGAGGCCAATCTCGTGAGCGCGGCGGTCGGCGTGGCCGCATCGCCACGCGCGGCGACGGCCTGACCGGGCCGGAAGCGGAGCAGCAGCAATGGCGGCAGCCACCCCCACGATCGCTCCAACCGCCGCGTCGGACCGCGTGGTTCATCGGCGTCCCTTCGTCGTGCGCAATGCGCGGTTGCTGCTGGTGTGGGGCTTGCTGCTCCTGCTGCTCGCGGTCTACATCGCCCAGGCGCCCCAGTTCCGCCCGCGCGAGCAGCGGACCATCGCCAACTCCGGGCTCACGCTCGCGGTCGCCGGGTTCGGCCAGACGCTCGTCGTGCTGACCGGCGGCATCGACCTCTCGCTCGGCCCGATGGTCAGCCTCACGAACAGCATCGCCTCCGAGATCACCCCCAAGGACAACCCGAAGGCGATGTGGCGCACCGCCGTCATCGTGCTCGCGGTCGGGGCGCTCGGTGGCCTTATCAACGGTGCGCTCGTCGCCTACGGGCGGCTGCAGCCGATCATCGTCACCCTCGCGACTGCCTCGGTCTGGAGCGGCATCGCCCTCTACGTGCGGCCGCAGCCGGGCGGGTTCATTCCGGCGCAGTTTTCCGAGCTCATCTCCGGCACGGCATTCCAGAAACAGCCGCTGCAATTGCCATTCGGGCTCTCATGGTCCGTGCCGCTCCCGAAGGCGAGCTTCGTGGTGGTCGCCCTGGTGGTCATCTGGTTGTTCTTCCGGCAGACCCGGATTGCCACCCGCATCTACGCCATCGGCAGCAGCGAGGGCGCGGCCTACATGTCCGGCGTGGATGTCGCCCGCGCCAAGTTGCTCGCCTACACCCTTGCCGGCATCGCGGCGGGCGCCGCCGGACTGGTCACCTCCGCGCAGACCGCGACCGGGAATGCCCTCGCCGGGAACGTGCTCACGCTCAACAGCATCGCCGCTGTCGTCCTCGGCGGGGCCAGCCTCGCCGGCGGCGCGGGTTCCTACCTCGGCACGCTCGCCGGGGCGTATGTGATCGCCCTCAATCCCAGCGTGCTCTTCTTCTTCGGCGTCAGCCCCTTCTACCAGCAGATGTTCCAGGGGTCGATCCTGCTGGTCGCCGTCTCGCTCGGCGCGCTCGGGGTCTTCCGCATCCGAAACAGGATGGACCGGCTATGAGCGCAGCTCCCAACTCCGTCGGCGCGCAGGACCCCGCCGCAGCCGCTTCCTCCGCGTGGCTGCGCCGCAACCGCGCGACGATCATCCCGTACCTGTTGATCGCGCTCTTGCTCGTGGTGGCGGCGATCCGCACCCCGGGCTTCGTCACCCCGGCGAACATCCAGCAGCAGCTGGTGCTCGCCTCCTATCTCGGCGTTATCGCCGCCGGGCAGACGCTGGTGATCCTCACCGGCGGCATCGATCTCTCGGTGGCGTGGAATCTCAATCTCTCGGCCATCCTGCTCACGCAGCTTTCGGCGCAGATGAACCCGTTTGCCGCGCTGGTCATCGCCCTCGCGAGTTCCGCGCTGGTCGGCTTCATCAACGGGCTCGGCGTGGCATGGCTGCGCATTCCCTCGCTGGTGATGACGCTGGGCATGAACGCGGTGCTGGCGGGGTTCACCCTCGTCTACACCAACGGCTCGCCGCAGGGTGATGCACCCCAGTTCGCCCGCGATCTCTCGGTCGGCAAGATCGGCGGCACGCTCAACTGGGCCCTCGTCTTCTGGGCGATCTTCTCCGCCGCGCTGATCTTCCTGTTGCGAAAGACCGTCTACGGGCGCCGCCTCTACGCCATCGGCAACAATCCGAAGGCCTCCTACCTGTCGGGCGTGCCGGTGCGCCGCGTGCTCGTCATCGCCTATACCCTCTGCGGATTGTGCGCTGGCATCGGCGGGGTGATGCTCACCGGCTACTCCGCGCAGAGCTACCTCGGCATGGGCGATCCGCTGGTGTTGCAGAGCATCGCCGCCGTGGTCGTCGGCGGCACCTCGATCCTCGGCGGATCGGGCGGCTACGGCGGCACCATCGCCGGGGCGATCACGGTCGTGCTGTTGCAGAATGTGCTGCAGATCGTCGGCATTCGCCCCGCCGGGCAGCAGATTCTCTACGGGTTGATCATCCTCATCATGCTCTTCGTCTACGGCCGGGGCGCGCGCGTTCGGGAGTGACGAGCGGGCGCAAGATGTCCCCCCACCCGCGCCGCCCAAACCTGGTTCCGCTTCCTCCCCTCATGCCGGCGCATGCCGGACGTGGCGGCTGGCGGTGTTCGGGTCCGAGGGATCGGCGGCGAACCGGTTCTCTTGCCCCTGCGTGGTGTTCGTCTCATCAGATAGCAGGACGGCGTGGATCGTGGCGAAACGATTCGGTCTACGGTTCCGCGGGCGCTGCGGAGGACGAATTGTCCTACCCGAACGGCGTCTACGCCTCGTCGGACGGCCGGTCGGTTGGCGACGCGGACTCGAACAACAACCGGGTCTCCGTCTGGAGGAAGGGCGGCGGCCAGTGGCGGAACCAGGCGATTTCGGCGGCGAAGGGAGTGGTCCCGGGCAACTCCGAAACCCCACCCGCCTCACCGAGGCGCCCGCTGGCCAGACGGCGTGGGTGGCTGACACCAACAACAACCGCATCCCCGTATGGGTGCGCGACGGCTCATCGTGGGCCAACCATACAACCTTCGGCACGCAGGCGGATTACGTCCTCCCGACGGGCATGTCCGTCACCG
>CAIPGK010000135.1 GCA_903864575.1 uncultured Chloroflexota bacterium | reverse complement strand
GGGGCTGCATTTCGTCGCCGTTTCTTGCTTGATGGTGAGGCAACTGGTGCGAGTCCTCGCATGAAGTCCATGACAGGCTCTACGGGCGGCCGTGTCGGGTCTGCGCCGTCAGTGCCGGCAGCGCCCCTTGCTGTCGGCGGTTTCGCAATCGGCGGCGGGGGGGACCGGGGAGGCGGTCTGCGCGGAGACGCCAGCCGCCGACGCCGCCGACCCCGCCGCTTCCACCCCGGTCTGCACGGGCTTCGGCGGGGCCTGCTTCTTCGGGCGGTAGGCGATCTGCTTGATCGACCAGAGCGTCACGATGATGGCGATGATCAGCGGCACCACGATCAGCAGGGCCAGCATGAACCATTCACGGGACTGCACGGGAACCTCCGGAGGCTGGTGGCGGGTGGGTACCCGCGATCGGGTATCGGGTATCTGGTGCCTGGCGCCTAGTGCCTGGTGCCTGGTGTTCGGTATCGGGCACGAATCTGCTGTGCGGAGGATACCCTGCGGCGGGGTTGCCGTCGGTGATGCGGCGATGCCGGGGTGCGGCATGGGGCGTACACTTCATGAACGACAGTGAAGGAGCGAGAGCATGACCGCCACGATCGCCACATCCGTTTCGCCCGGCGCCTGGGAGCATGTCGATCACACCGGCTACGTGCTGCTGACCACCTGGAAGAAGGACGGGACTGCCGTGTCCGTTCCGGTCTGGGCGGTGCGCGATGGGGCGCGGTTGCTGGTCATCACCGCCGAGGATTCGGGGAAGGCGAAGCGGGTTCGCGCCAACGGGCGGGCCGCGCTGGCCCCGAGCGACCGCAAGGGGACCCGGCTTGGCGCGGATGTTCCCGCCCGCGGCCAGCAGTTGCCGAAGGCGGATGTGGAGCGCCTCCGACCGCTCTTCCTGAAGCGCTACGGGATGATGGCCCGGCTGATTTTCACCGTGCACAAGGTGCGGTTCCGCGCGATGACCAGCGTGCTGCTGGAGTTTGTCCCGGCCGAGGCGTGACCGCGAGGGCCCGCGCGGCTGCTGCCGGGCGAAGGCGAGGAGAGGGACCCGTCATGGAGTACAGCGACCGCGAGCCGTTCCGGGGCATCGACAGCACCGGATTCGTCCTGCTCACCACCTTCCGGCGAGACGGCACGCCCGTGCCGACGACCGTCTGGATCGTTCGCGACGGCGAGCGGATGATCGTCACCAGTTCCGCCGATGCGGGCAAGACGAAGCGCGTCCGCGCAACCGGGCGGGTGACGCTGGCCTCGTCGGACGTGGCGGGAAACACCGACGGAGAGAGCGTCGAGGGACGCGCCCGCGTGCTGCCGGATGATGAGGTCGAGGGACTCGTGCCGCTTTTCCACGAGCGGTACGGCGAGCAGGCCCGCCAGTTGATGGCCTCCCATACGGGCATGTTCACGCGGGCGATGATCGAGATTCTCCCGGCCTGACCGCGGCCGATGGCCTCGCCCGGATGCACGCGCACGACCCAGGCGCGGAGCAATGCCTCTCGGCGCCCGTTGGGGCCCGACGTGATCGCGGCGCTCGCGCCGCCGCTGCTGCCACGATGGTGATTACACCGCCCATCGTTTACATGTTCGTTGCGTTCAGGGTCCGTTTTGATTAGAGTAGGTTTGCGGCCCATACAGGGACTCAGTCTTGTTGGTAGGAAGCGGCGAGCGATGCGGTTCGCCGGGGTGATGGTTTGGTGCCGGGACCGGAGCCAGAAGCAAGAGGAGAGCGCGTTACCATGGAGCAGCGACGATTCGATGCGCTGGCGCGAGCGATGGGCGCGGAGACGACACGGCGAACGGGGATCGGGGCCGCGCTAGCGGCAGTGGCCGGGGCGCTGAGCGGGCTGGCTGCGCCGGGCATGGCGAGCGCAGCCGGGAAGAAGGATCGGCCCGCCAGGCCGTCGGGGCCGTGCGGCGACCGCTCGGCGAAGGCCAACCGCTGCACGAAGGACAACGAGTGCTGCACCGGATACTGCAAGCCTGCCGGGAAGAAAAAGGTTGGCCGGTGCCGGTGTGCCCCTGACGGGTACGACTGCACGAAGAAGACGACCTGCTGCCATGGACTGACCTGCCAGGACGGGGCATGCGCGCCGAAGCCGTCGACACCGATCGCGACGGGCGCGGCGTGCGCGCAGGGGGATGTCTGCGCGAATCCGTCTGCCACGTGCACGGCTTACTCCGGCGGGTCGCCCGCGGGAACCTACTGCCTGCTCCAGAACGGCGCGGCCTGCGCGGCGTCGACCGATTGCGTGAATGCGTATTGCGGCGCATCCGTCTGCGGCCTTCGGCCGACGGGCTGGGAGTACCAGACGGCGTTTAGCGACAGTCAGACGGGTGGGGCGTATGTCCTCGAATCCGCGGTGAACGGCCTGACCGTGTACGTCGGGGCGTATGGGCAAGGGGTTACCGCGTGGACGAGACCCTCGACAACGGGGTCCGGGGCGACTACCTGGACGAACGCGGCCACGATTGCCGCACCCGGCAAGGCGCCCGGAGACGTCAAGAATGTCGCGGGACTCGCCCTCTCAGCGCAGACCGGCGCCTTGATGGCGTCTGACAGCTACGACACCTATGCCACGTCGATGTTCTCGGGGGCGGGCACATCATGGTCGTATGCTACCCAGTTTGTTCCCACGCCCTCACAGGCAAGCGGGGCACTTGCGATCACCCAGGACGGGTTGTCGCTCTACATGGCGGACTACAACAACAGCTGCGTGACCATCTTCACCCGGCTGGATGCGACATCGACGACGTGGACGCAGGGCGCGAGTTTCGCCAATTCCGGCTCGGAGGCGCTCTCCAGCCCCGGTGGCATCGCGCTGTCGCCGGACGACCTCGCGCTCTATGTGGCCGACAGCAGCAACAATCGGATCTCGATCTGGACCCGTCCCTCGACGGCCAGCCAGACGTGGACCTACGCGACGTCGTTCGGTGCCTATGGAACGGGCACCGGCCAGTTCCAGACCCCATGGGGGCTGGCGCTGGCGCCCAATGGGCTGACGCTCTGGATCGCCGACACATTCAACAACCGCGTTCAAGTCTGGACGCGGCCTGACACCCTAACCCAGACCTGGACGTACAGCACTGCATTTGGCGCGCTCGGTGACGGCAATGGCCAATTCTCCAGCCCCCGCGATGTGGCCGTGTCCGAGGGCGGCAAGAACGTCTATGTCGCCGACGCATCGAACAACCGCGTGTCGGTCTGGGTCGAGCTTTGATCGACTGATCTCAGCGAGGGGGAGGAGTGGCCCCGGGTGAGACATCCAGCGGGCGGGCGCGGCATGGTTGCCGCGCCCGTTCCGCGTCGGCATTGATTGGCGGCGGCTGGCAACTGGTGCGCGGTTGACGAATGTCAGGTCGTCATCCCGACGAAGGACGGGCTACGACCAGCCCGTGGAACGAGATCCCTCCTTCGGCGGGATGACGGGATCACGGGATGACCGGATGACGGGATGCCTGGGTGACGGGATGCCGGGATGCCGGGATGCCGGGATGCCGAGGCGACGGGATGCCGGGATGCCGGGATGACCCGACGGCAACGCGCCGATCACCCGCAGCAGGGCGGGAGCAACCGAAACCGGCGGCCCCGCCGGACGGGCAGGAGCGGACACCGTCTCCGCCAGTCAGGGTAGACCGACAGCCATTTTGACAATTCCGCCGGTGGGGTTCATCATCCGGCTCTTTCGCGATGCTTGAGCGGCTTTCAAATATTGTGACACTGTGGCAAGATTTCGACATGAATCCCCGCGTTCCCGGCTTCCTCCGCGAACGTGCCGTCGCTGCCATCGACGCCGGGCAGTCACGGCATGAGGTCGCCGCCGC
>CAIPGK010000134.1 GCA_903864575.1 uncultured Chloroflexota bacterium | reverse complement strand
GTCTGCCCGGTGGACTGCATCCACAGCACCGACGACGCAGAGCAGTACTTCATCAACCCGAACGAGTGCATCGACTGCGGCGTATGCGCCGAAGTCTGCCCGGTCGAGGCGATCTTCTTCGAGGATGATCTGCCGGAGCAGTGGGCGCAGTTCAAGGAACTGAACGCGAAGTTCTTCCAGTAACGCCGAAATCCTTCTGCAGCGCGCCCCTCGCCGGAGACGGCCGGGGGCGTTCTGCGTGGACGGACCGGCGCACCCGGATTTGTCAAGCCGCTCGCGTCGTCGTTCCTGCCGCTCCACTCCCGCCGGTCCAACCCAATCCGCGCCGGACGGTATCCTCATGCCCACCATGACCACCGCGAACGGTGGCGCCCTCTTCGGCCTCGGCCGCGATGTGATTGGCCGTCATGGTCCCCTATCCCGCTGGCGAAGCCATCACAGCACGGCCGATGCGATCTCCTGCTCCGTCCACCTCCACGTGTCGGAAGAAAACTTCTCGCGTTCACCACTGCGGCATCGACGTGGCTGGCGCGGGCACCAATTGCGGCAACTGCCGCAGGTTTGGCCGTCTCTGCAATACTCCGCGTACTGGTTTGGCACGGAAGCGAGGTGGCTTCGACATGACGGCATCAACACTCTCCGGCGCCGCTGCCGCATCGACTGCTCAGGATCGCATCCGGGCCGTCGTCACCCTGCTCGGCGCGATCTTCATGGTGTGGGCGAATGTCGCTGTCGTACAGCGGCAGCTCGACGTCTCGACCTCAGTGGCGGTCGGCAACATCGTCCCGGCGCCTTGGGCGTTCGCGATCTGGGGCGTGATCTTCCTGCTTTCAGTGGGATTCGGCGTCTATGCCGTGCTGCCCTCCAACCCCGGACGAGAACTGGTTCATGCCATTGGCTACCCCGCGGCAGCGGCCTTCGTCACCGCCGGATTGTGGCCGGTCGCGACGGCATACGCGCAGTTCGATCTCGCCCAGATCCTGATCGTCGCGATGTGGCTCTTGCTTGCCGTCGTCTATCGGCGGATCATCACGGTCCACGTGATGACGAACGCGGAGCGATGGCTCAGCGGTCTCACCTTCGGCCTGTTCTTCGGGTGGGTCACCGCGGCGAACGCAGTCAGCATCCAGGCGCGCATCATTGGCTGGGGAGCCTCCGAGCGGACTGTCGCCATCTCGGGTATCGTCGCGCTGATCGTCGCCGGGCTGATCGCCGGCTGGTTCATTCGGCAGGGGCAACCGGGACCCAGGCAGTTGTGGATCGCCTACGCGTTCGCCGTCGCCTGGGCGCTGGTGGCGATCGTCGTACGGCAGATTGGAGCCGCGCCATCCGGTGTGGCCGCTGCCGCGGTCGCCGCAATTCCCGCAGCCGCAGCGGTCGTTTCGGGTTTGAGGCCGGGCGCAGCGACGCAGCCGGCTGAAGGGAGGGTCTGACATGTCCCACGTTCGGGAGGAACGGGCAACGGGCGCGGATTATGCGCGCATTGCAATCAATATCGTTGGCGCGATCGGGCAGATCGGCATCGGTTACTTTGCGAACGTCGGCGCCGTCTCCGATGAGTTCGAATCACCGATCGTTCCCGCCGGGTACGCCTTTGCGATCTGGGGGGTGATCTTCCTGCTCCTGCTCGCCTACGCGGTGTATCAGGCATTGCCGGCTCACGCCGCAGACCCGCTCCTGCGCCGCATCGGCTGGTTCACCGGGCTCGCGATGCTCGGCGACACGGTGTGGACCTGGATCTTCACCGAGCGGCACTTCATCATCGCCCAGATCGTCATCTTCCTCATTGGCGCATGTGCGATCACCGCTCTGTTGCGTTACGCCGAATGGTTTTCCAGTCGCGTCCCGTCCACCTTCGAGCGCTGGATTATCGGCCCGGGCGTGGGCCTGCTCGCCGGGTGGCTCACTGCCGCCATGTTCGTCGGGTTTGCGGGCACCTTGATTTCACAGGGCGCGTCCAACGCAGGTTCCGCCGCGGAGATCGGCGGCGCGGGACTGCTTCTCTTCGCCGCCGGCGTCGCGGCATTGGTGCTGATCAGGGCCTCGGCGGGGCCACGCCAGGCGTGGGTTCCCTACGCCGCCGCGGTGATCTGGGCGGCAGTTGGGGTCATCGTCAAGCACCTCGACCGCTCGACCGTCGTCGCTGGCGTCGCCGGGTTGATCATTCTCGCGGTTCTCGGGATGATCGCCGTGCTGATCGCGAAACGTCCTGCACTGGCAATGCCCGCCGCCTGACCGCCATGACGGCGTTGAAATGGTTTCCGCCCGGTTCCCTGAGCAGGGACCGGGCCGATCTCGTCCAGGCTGCAGGTTCTGGCTAGACGGATGGCGCTGCCGGCGCCTTCGCAACCCACAAATCCTTGCCGTTCAGCAGCAGCACCTCTCCCGTTTGCTCGACGACGACCACCTGCGACGCTTCCGCGATCACCGTGGCCGCCAGCCGCACCTCACCGCCGAGCCCGCCCGGTATCGGGGCCGCGAATTGCCGCGCGGCGCCCCCGGGCAGAAATCCGAGTATTCGCCCGGTCGTGCTGCCCAGCGTCGTCTGAGGGTCCACGAGATAGATCGCGCCGGAATCTCCCGCGCCGGCGAGAAAGGTCGGCCCCGCGGGTGGTGGCGTCACCAGCGGAGCCGTCACACTTTCGAGCGCTCCTTCGTAGAACGTATCCACCGTGCCGTCTGTCAGCAGGACGTGAATCCGCTCGTTGACCGCGAGTTGCCGTGCGGATGCGAGGTCAGGGTATCGGCCCACTCCTGCCCACGTCTCCGAACGCGCGCCGTCGGCATCCAGCCGATACCGGAGGATCGACCCTTCGGGCGAGACGGTGTAGAGCATGCCGTTGAAGGCAGCCACCGGTCTCCCGATCAGCGGGTTGCCCCCTGGTCCGAGCGGCAGCCGTTGCCAGACGCCCTCGTCGTCCTGCCGGTAGAGCGCCGCGCCATCGGTCACGATCACGCTGGTACGGTCGGCTACCCCACCCACTAACGGCGCAAGCGGCGAGCCACCGATATCCTGTCCCGGAGTGAGCACCTGAATCAACTGCCCGGATGCGGCGTCGATCTCATACAACCCGTGTCCAACGAGATATGCCTTGCTGCTCGTCGCGAGCAACGTCACCGGAGACGTTGCGATCGCGGCCGGAATCGAACCGGCCCTCCGCATCCCGTCGAGCCGTTCGACGCCCCAGGCTCGGTCTCGCGTCGCCTCCAGCGATCCCTCCAATTGCCGGATCGCCGAAAGGTCTGCCCCGTTTCTGCGGGCTGCGGCCAACGCTGATTCAGCGCTGATGAACGCCTCGCCCGCCTGCGCGGGATTGGCGGCTGCCGAACCGATCGCTTCCTGCGCCAGGACGACGGCCGCAGCGGCACGTTCCGTCCGCTCCTGCCGGATTGACATCCCAAATCCAGCGCCGCCGAGCAGCGCGCCCGCGAGCACCGCAAACCCGAGCGTCCGCGCGCCGCCGCCGAGGCCATCGAGCATTGGCAACCGCCCGCGCCAGTCCGGGTAGCCGTCCGGCGGCGTGTTGTACCGGGACACCGATCGCACCCAGGGCGCGATCGGTGGTTCCGGCGCAGAGCCGGGCAACATCGCCCCGGCACGGGATTCCACCGCCTCCACGACGCGCATCCTGGCATGCTCCAGCACCGTCGGCCCGGCCGGGAATCGCACCGCGGCGGCGGCTGGCGAGGTGAATGGAGCGACGCCGTCGCCGTCGCGCCGGGACCGGCTCCACGGGAACCGGCGCGCGCTCCTCGGCTCATGAATGTCCCGGTCTGCCGCAAGATCGCGGAGATCACAGGCAGGGCCGATTGGCAGCACGAGTCCGAAAGCGTCATCCAGCGCGCTGCCCGCCGCAACGCCGAGCAGTTGGTCCAACGTCGAGTCAGGCGTCAACGCCGTCAGCAGCCCGCGGAATGGCTTGCCCTCCTCCTCCCGCCGCCAGATCAGGTTTCCGATGCCGGAATCGCAGACGACCAGGACATCGCCGAATCCGAGATCGATCTGCTCCACGTGCGGCCGGCGCGCTCGTTCCCCACCAAGCGCCGTTCCAGCCGGAACCGCCGCGGCTGGGTCCCACGCAGGCCACGCCGGGGAGGTTTGCACTCCACCAGGACCGGCGATGATCACCCGGCCAGGCAAACTCTGCACCAGCACCGCTTCGGCGCCAGCGTAGGCAAGCGCGGTCATGCCCACCATGCCGGATTCGCCGGACCGAAGCCCACGCTCGTGACGCACGGCGTTCAGGGCATGGTGAGCCGCTGCGAATCCACGCATCAGGTCGTCCTGGACGGACGCACCCTCTCGCAGGGACCACACCCGCGAGACCTCGTCGAGCGCAAGCTGGAAAACATCACGGTCGATGCCCGGAAGCGGCTGGACGGCGAGGATCAGTCCCCAATCATCCTCAGGCAACGGATCGATCAGTCGCAGCCGCGCTGCTGCCTCGACAGGGTGCCCGCGCTCGACGACGAAGGCCAGCGCGGACCGGTGTACCGCTGCCATGACCTGCTCCCCCGGGGTCGCGACGTGCTCCCGATCCGGGAGCGTGGTTCTCCCGCCAAGGGGCGGGAACGGTCCAACTCGCGGGCGTCGAGCGTTCTGATGTTCGGGGCAGTCGGCTCGCGGATAACTCTACCACCTAGTGTACGTACACTCAATGGAGCGTCGATACTCGCTGCGCTACGTCCCTCGTTCGGTATCGTAACGCCATGTTTTACCCTATGGGAAGTCGGTTTTTGCAGAGAGCGCTCACGCGGCGTAGGCCGCAAAATCACCGCCACCACCCACACTAGACGTCAGGCGACCGGGCCACCACGTCCTGAAACCTGACTCCGCGCCATCCCATCCGGATAGCCGGAACCAGGATGGCATTGCTATCCGGGAGGCAGCGTGGCCTCACGGAACAATTCATCCTCGCGGTCCTGCGGGGCGTCGGAAGGATCGGCGTTCAGGTCAGGCGCCGTCACTTCCTGGCGCAGATCCGGGCGCTGGGCGAGGGCGCCGAAACGATGCTCCGCGAGCGCCATCAACGCGGCATCGGCACGCTCGATCAACTCCTCGCCTGCTCCCCCAAGCTCGCGGGCCTGCGCGATACCCTCCCGGAGCGCCTCCGCCGCTTCCGACTCGCGGCCAAACGCGGCGAGACACAGTCCGAGATCGACGGCCATCGCAGCTTCGCACTCGTGATCCTCGACCGCGCGGCAACGCCTGATCGTTTCGAGGAAGACCTCCACTGCTTCGGCCTGCCCGGTAGCCTGCAGCGTGGCAGCCTCGAGCTGCAGCGCCTGTATCTCCAACCCGTGATCGCCTGCCTCCGCGGCGTGCCTCGATGCCTGTCGCAGGTGGTCGACTGCGAAGGCGACATCCCCCCGCTTGCGGCCGATCATCGCAAGCCGAAGATGGATGCGGGCCGCGCC
>CAIPGK010000133.1 GCA_903864575.1 uncultured Chloroflexota bacterium | reverse complement strand
GACCGCAGGCTCTGCACCCCGACGGTGAGGGTGAACATTTCCGGTTTGGTCGCAATGACGAGCGGCCAGAGATAGCTCGTCCACTGGGTCATGAAGGTAAAGACCCCGAGCACGACCAGGCCCGGCCGGATGAGGGGGAGGATGACGCGTCGGTAGATGGCGAACTCCGAGCAACCGTCGAGTCTCGCGGCGTTCTCGAGATCGGCCGGCAGGGTTTCGATGAACTGCCGCATCATGAAGATGCCGATCGGCGAGGCGAGCGCGGGGAGAATCAATCCGGCATAGGAGTTGGTCAGCCCGAGGTTGCGGACGATCAGGAAGAGCGGGATCAGGGTCGCGGCGAAGGGGATCATGAGGGTGGCGAGGACGACCACGAACAGGGCGTCGCGGCCCGGAAACGACATCCGGGCGAACGCGTATCCCGCCATCGAGTCGATGATCACCTTGATGACGGTGACGACGCCGGCGACGATGAAGGAGTTGATCGTCCACCGGATGAAGGGGTAATCGCGCACCAGCGTGCGGTAGTTCTCGAGCGTCGGCGCCTTCGGGATCCATTCGGGCGGATAGCTGAAGAGCGCGACCGTGTCCTTGAATGACGTCGAAATGACGTACAGGAACGGCACCATCGCCACGATGGCGGCCACGATCAGGATGATCCACGCGATGATCGCGTAGGAGGAGGGACGCCGTCGCGCCGAGGCGGCAGGCGTGGAGCGGTCCGGGGAGAGCTCGGGAAACTCGATCTCGACGGCCATCAGGGTCGCTTTCTCAGGAGCCTGATCTCCACCAGCGTGAGGGCCAGGATGAACAGCAGCAGGACGAAACTGAGCGCGGCGGCAAAGCCGGTCTTGTCGTTGAACTGGAACATGGCCTTGTAGATGTACCAGACGACGGTGGTGGTGGAGTTGACCGGTCCGCCGTCGGTGAGGATGCTGACCGAGTCGAAAAGCTGGATGTTCCAGATGGTTGCCATCACCACGGCGAAGTAGAACGTCGGGCGGAGCAACGGCAGCGTGAGGTGCCGGAACTGCTGCCAGGGGCCCGCGCCGTCAATGGTCGCCGCCTGGTACAGCTCGCGGGGCAGCCCCAGCAGGGCGGCGAGAAAGAGCAGCGTCCAGAAGCCGAACCCACGCCAGACCTCGAGCATGGCGATCGGGGGCATGGCCAGTTTCGTGCTGCCCAGCCAGTTCTGCGGCGGGATGCCGACGAATCCGAGCAGGACATTGAGCGCACCGAAATCCCGCTGGACGACGAAGAGCCAGATCAGGGCGGCGGTCACGTACGGCGTCAGCGTCGGCAGGTAGACAAGGGAGCGGAATGCGCGGCTGCCGGCGGGAACGCGTTGCAGGCACAGCGCCAGCGTCATGCCGATGAGGAAGACCGCGGGAATGGCCATCAGGCAGTAATAGAGCGTGTTGCGGATGCAGGTGATGACGAGGTCGTCGGACCAGAGCGAGGTCCAGTTCCGGAGTCCGACGTAGGTTGCCGGGGTGATGATCCCGCCTTCATGAAAGCTGAGGTAGAAGAGGTAGACCGCCGGAACCAGGAGGAACGCGACAAAGAAAACGGCGTTCGGCAGGAGAAAACTCCAGGCAGTCAATGCCCGGTTCCGCTGATGTCGGCGCTGCAGTCGTCGATGCTCCTCGGCAGAGAGTCGCATGGCGGGCTCCGCGACTGGCCCGGGCGCAACGATGACGCCCGGGCCGATTGACGCAGGTCTGGATCAGGCGGGGTCGATGAGGGCAGTGATGGCCTCGCCAGCCCGGGTCATCGCCTCCTCACCGGTCTGCTCGCCGCGGTAGGCCTTTTCGACCTCGGGCCACAGGTTGGTGAGCATCTGGTAGTAGTCCTCGTCGATCTGGACGCCCTGCACGGCGGGAACGAACTCGGCCTGGACCTGCTGGAGCAACTTGCTCGCGTAGGGCGGGGTGGAGTCGGTGCGAACGCCCTGCAGGCCGATGTTGGCCGCGTAGGGATTGATCACGTCCGCGCTCGTCCACCACTTGACGAATTCCCAGGCCGCGTCCTTGTTCTCGCTCTTCTCGGAGATGGTCGCGTAGCCGAAGTTGCCCATGGTGGTCTGCTTGCCGCCGTCGCTGGAGGCCGGGGCCTGGGTGACGCCGAGCGCGAACGGAAGCGGCTTGTCAACCTCCCACACGGTCGCCTGCGGGAACTCGTCGTGCAGGATGGCGATCTTGCCCGCCTCGAACAGCGCCTTCTGGGTGTTCCAGTCGTAGGCGCCGGCCTCCGGCGAGACCTTGTGCACGAGCTTCATGTCGGCAAGGTACTGGGTGGCCGCGGCGCCGGCGGGGGAGAGATTCTGCGCGGTCAGATCCGCGGTCATGATGTCGCCGTCATCGTCGTGGACATAGGGCAGCCAGTCCCAGTGGGCATAGTCCGGGAATCGATCGCGGAACTGGAAGCCCCAGACGCCGTCCTTGGTGGTCGCCTTGGCAGCCTCGACGAGCGCGTCGCGCGTCTTCGGAAACTCCGTCACGCCGGCTGCGGACAGGAGGTCCTGGTTGTAGAAGATGCCGAAGGCAGCGCCCAGCGCGCCGACGCCGTACTGCTTGCCGTCGAACCTGGTGACATCCCAGGTGAAGGGGGCAATCCCCGCCTTGTCGGTGGCGTAGTCCGACCCATCGGTCCATGCGGTGATGTCCGCGACCTGGCTGGCATTGATGAACTTGGAGAGCACGAGATCGACCAGGTAGACCACGTCCGGCGGCGTGGATGCGTACCCTGCGGTGAGCTCGGCGTCCATCGTCTGCCACTTGAAGAAGGTCGGATTGAGCGCGATGCCGGGATTCGCGGCTTCGAAATCGATCTTCAGCTGGTCCCAGAACTTCTGATCGTCGGGGTGGTGCGGACCCTTGATGAACGTCACGGTCGCTTCGGCCTGCTTGTGCCAGCGGGAGGGCCGCTCCACACGGTCCGGCGCGGCGATGGCGTCGGCCATGCGCATCGCGAAACCGGCGGAAACGCCGGCCACCGTGGCCCGGCGCAGGAATTCCCGGCGGTTGATGAACCCGTGACGGAAGTCGACGATGGCCTCGTCCCGGCCGCGCTTCCGATCCGCAAGCGAACGCATCTTCTCGATCATGGTACCCAAGCCTCCCGCAACGTCATGAGCGGCAGCGGTTCGTTCCGATGCCAGGACCGGGCCTGTTCCGGATGCCTCGATGCATCCGGCGTCCATGTCACCGCCGGTTACGGGCGATGAATCGACGTGCTGGCGTCAGGGGTTTACAACCAGCCCATTCGGGACTATAAGGACGGGCCTATGGGGTGTCAATCGGCGGCGACCGAGCTCGCGTTCCGGCATCCCACACCGCGCGGGAGCGGGAATGAACGACAGCCTTGCGGCCGGGGTGCAGGTCGGCATCGACACCGGCGGAACATTCACCGATCTGGCGGCCTTCGATCCGGTGACCGGCCGGATCGTCACGGTCAAGACGCCTTCCATGCCCAGCGAACCGGGGAGCGCGCTGGTCAACGCGCTTGCCGCGGCGAACCTCGACCCCGCGTCGGTGGAGGGGCTCATTCATGGCACGACCGTGGCCACCAACGCCCTGATCGAACGCACCGGGGCGCGGGTGACGCTGCTGATCTCCGCCGGCCACGAGGACGTCCCGTACATCCAGCGGATCAACCGGCAGACGCTGTACAACCTTCGCTGGCAGAAGCCGCGGCCGCTCCTGCGTTCGCGCCGGGACAGCATCGGGGTGGAGGAACGCCTGGATTCGCACGGCCGGGTAGTCGTCCCGCTCGATCGGGCTGCTCTCGAGCAGACCTGCCGGGCGCTCGCGGTGAGCGAACCGGAGGCGGTCGCGATCTGCTTCCTGTTCAGCTATGTCAATCCCGAACACGAACTCGAGGCGAAGGCGATCGTCGAGCGGGTGCTTCCGGGCGTCCCGGTATCGGTCTCGCATGAGGTTGCCCCCATCTGGCGCGAGTACGAGCGGACCTCGACGGTCGTGGCCGACGCGTATCTCAAGCCGTTGATGGGGCGGTACGTCGGGAGCCTCACCCGGTCGCTGGGCGAGGAGGGACTCCGCGCGCCCTGGACGATCATGAAGTCCAACGGCGGGGTGATGCGCGCCGAGGCCGCGGCGGCCAACCCGATCCAGACCGCGCAATCCGGCCCCGCCGGCGGGATGCTCGCCGCCGCCACCTTCGGGGTGCAGGCGGGATTGCCGGATCTCCTCACCCTCGACATGGGTGGCACCAGCGCCGACGTCGGGATCATCCTCGGCGGCGAGCAGCGACACACCACGGAGTACGAGATCGAGTGGGGGGTTCCCGCCGCGATCCCGCTGATCGACATCAAGTCCATCGGCGCGGGCGGCGGCAGCATCGCGTGGCAGGATGCCGGCGGTCTGCTCCGGGTTGGTCCGGAGAGCGCGCGGGCGACCCCCGGGCCGGCCTGCTACGGTCTGGGCGGGGTCCGGCCGACCGTGACCGACGCCAACCTGATGCTCGGCCGGATCGATCCCGGATACTTCCTGGGCGGGCGGATGCGGCTCGACCGGGGTCTCGCCGAGGCCGCGCTGGCGCCGCTCGCCGCCGACGCCGGGATGGACATCGTCGAGCTGGCCTCCTCGATCGTCGAGATCGCCAACGAAAACATGGCCAGCGCCATCAAGATGGTGTCGCTCGAACGAGGCTACGATCCCCGCCGCTTCGCGCTGTTTGCGTTCGGGGGAGCCGGACCGCTGCACGCGGCCAGCGTTGCGCGGGCCATGCGGATTCCGAAGGTGCTCGTGCCGCTCTATCCCGGCAACGCGTCCGCGATGGGGATGCTGCTTGCGGACTTGCGGGTGGACAAGGTCTGGACCCAGGCGTTTCGCTCCACCGAGGTCGATGCGGCGCTGGTCGATCGCCAGTTCACGCGCATCAGGGACGCCGCGATCGCCGACCTTCGCGCGGAAGGATTTGCCGGCCAGCCGAGCATCGCCTACGCGATCAGCATGCGCTACCTCGGCCAGAACTACGAGTTCGACGCGCCGATTCCGGCCGGAACGGTCACCCCGGAGACGCTCCAGCAGGCCTTCGACGCCTTTGGCGACATTCACGCCGAACGGTACGGCTACCGGATCGACAACGAGGTCATCGAACTCGTTTCCTTCCGGGTTACGGCGGCAGGCGCGCGGGTGAAGCCCCGGCTCGAGGCCACGCCCGACGCGCAGGAGAGCGCCGCGCGGCCCTCGCGGATGGTGCATTTCCGCGGCGCCGGATTCCTCGAGAGCGCGGTTTATCGCCGGTACGCGATGCCTTCCGGCAGCAGGTTGAGCGGACCGTGCGTGATCGAGGAAGCAGGTTCGACTACCCTCGTGGAACCGGGAACGACCGCGATCGTGCTTCCGGATGGCCAGATCGTCATCGAGACCAACGCCGCGGGAGGGATGAAGCGATGAGCGCCGCCGTCGATCCAGTCACGCTGACCGTCATCGAGAACGCCCTCACGTCGACCTGCCGGGACATGGGCGTGACGATGATGAAGACGAGCTACTCGCCCATCTTCAACGAGTCGCTTGATTTCTCCTGCGTCATTTTCGACCCCGAGGGCCAGATGCTCGCGCAGGCCGAGTTCTGTCCGTCCCAGATCGGCACGATCAAGTTCACGGTCACCTGGACCCTGGACGAGCTCGGCCTGGATGCCTTCGAGCCGGGAGACGTGCTGCTGCACAACGATCCCTATCGCGGGTCCGGGCATGTGCCCGAGCACATGATGCTCAAGGGCGTCTTCTGGGAGGGGAAGCTGTTCTGCTTTGTCGCCAATGTCGCCCACATGTCCGAGCCGGGCGCGAAAACCCCGGGGGGACTCTCCGGCGATGCGACCGAGGTGTTCCAGGAGGGGCTGCTGTTGCCCCCGGTGAAGATCAAGCGGCGAGGGGAGGATGTCGATGACATCTGGAAGATCATCCTCGCCAACCATCGCACGCCGAAGGTGACCTACGGCGACTTCCGGGCCATGATGGCGTCCCTCGACCTGGCGGAGGAACGGATGCACGAACTTCTCGCCACCTATGGCGAGGAGACGGTGCGGTCAGCCTGCCGGGAATTGCTGGAGGTGGCGGAGCGGCGGATGCGCGCCGAGATTCGCTCGATCCCGCGGGGGGTGTATCACTTCGAGGACGTGATCGAGGACGACGGGATCACCGACCGCGCCTATCCCATGAAGCTGACCCTGACGGTGGCCGATGACGAGGTGATCGCCGATTTCACGGGTTCGGCGCCACAGGCGGTGGGGCCGGTGAACGCGATCTACGCGGTGACCGCGTCCGCCGTGTACAACGCCGTCCTGCACCTGACCGATCCGACGATTCCGCGAAACGAGGGATGCTACCGGCCGATCACGATCATCGCGCCGCCCGGCACGATCGTGAACTGCGCGTTCCCCGCACCGGTGGCAGGTGGAAACACCGAGACGAGCCCGCGCATCACGGACATGGTGTTCGGCGCGCTCCAGCATGCGATCCCGGAGCGGATCGTGGCGGCCTGCGGCGGCACATCGTCCCCGTTCCTCTTTGGGGGGGCCGACCCGGAAACCGGCGACCTCTATGCCCATTTTCACTTCGAGGGCGTCGGCTGGGGAGGCCGGCGCGGACTCGACGGCAACGACATGGTCGTCACGATCAACGGGAATTGCCGGAACACGCCGGTCGAAGTCTTCGAGACGCGCTATCCATCCTTCCGGATCGACCGGTATCGCCTGCTGGCGGACTCCGGCGGCCCGGGCCAGTGGCGGGGCGGTCTCGGCGGCGAACGCATCCTGACGGTTACCGCTCCGGTTACGGTGAGTGCGCTGCTGAACCGGATGAAGACGGACCCGTGGGGGGTGCTGACCGGGGGCAGCGGCGCTCGCGGCGGCATCTGGATCGAGCGCGCCGGGAGCGAAGGGTGGCGAACCTTCGTCGAGGAGTTCGGCACGCTCTCACCGTCGAAGTTCTCGGGCATTCGGCTCGAACCCGGGGACCGGGTCCGGATCGTGATGCCGGGTGGGGGAGGCTATGGAGACCCGCACGACCGCGACCCGGAGATGGTCACGCAGGATGTCGAAAACGGGTTCGTGACGATCGAACGGGCCGTTGCCGATTATGGGTATCCGGGGGAACCGCGATGAACAGTCGGGAGAGCCAGCCGAATCCGGGGGTGTGGGTTGTGCCCGAGGTCAGCTATGTCGATCCCCAGCGGCGGTTCTGCCGCTACTGCGGCCGGCCGATCGCTCGCGGATTCTGGCGCGTATCGTCAGGCGGGGAGACATGGTCGTACTGCGACGCTCGCCATGCCGACCTGGATGTTGGCGCCCAGCCTGCCGAGCATCGGTGGCAAGAGGACCGGGGATGTTGACCCAGCCGGGTGGCCGCAACCGGTCGCGACCAGGTGTCCGGGAGGCGCTCGGGCGTCGCCATCTCGCTGGATGACCTCACACTCCGGCGCCTGATCTGACCTGCCACCAGGTCGTGACCTGGACGCGGCCGGATGCAACCTCGACCGACTTGGCCACCAGCACCAGCACCAGCACCGGCGCCACGGTCGGCTCGGGCGGCGACGGCGAGGACAACGTCCGGAATTCGGGCGGCATCGCCGTCTCGCCGGACGGGAACAGTGCCTGAGCGAGCGACGCCGAGACCTCTGGCTTCCCGGTCTCGACCGCGACCTGAACGGATGAGACCACGCCGCTACCCGGTTGTCGCGAGCGTCATGCTGGCCTGGAGATGGAAGAACCGGCGGCCCCTGCTTCGGCGGGGGCCGCTGGCGGTCCGGGCGATGGCCATGGCCATGGGCATGGGCGCCTGCGCGGAGCCGCACGCGGTCTGGCTGCGCCCGTGATCATCCGGGTGAGCCGCGTCCTATCCCGGTCAGCCTGACTGCACCGCCGGACATGGCGCCCGGCGGGTGCATCGTTGCCGCGCCGGTCGTCGCGCTCCGGGCCGTCTACGTGCGTTGCCGGCCTCCTCGACGAAGCCCGGCAGGCGCAGGTCGGCGACCGATCCCCCGGAACCGGAACCGGTCCTGGTGGCTGCGGTCCCGGACCGGTTCCGGCCCTGCTGTTCGGTGGGCGCGTTCGTGTCTGTCATGGCCCCGATCATCGCCCGTCTCGCGGGTGACCGTGGGCAACTGGGGGAAGGGTCCGAACTTTAGCAATAGTAGTTTTGCCAATGCCAAAGCAGGTCAGCCAAAGCAGACCGCGCCTGACCAGCGGGTGAGCGGCACAGGACATAGCCCGGATGACCCTGGCGACGCCTTGGAAAGGCAGTGTCCGACGGGATCACGATCCGTCACGGTATGTCACCCGCAACCGCCGTCGTGATCGTTACTTGCCCAGGTCGAACCGGACCGTCACCGGATCAACGTTGCCGTCTACCGTCATCTCCGATCCGTCCGGGAGGATGACCCGATAGTTTTGGCTTTCCGGCATGCTCTGGCCGCCAATGAAGATGCACCGTTGCTCGACGCCATCGAAGTCATACAGGCCGGATACGAACCCCGAACTCCTGACCAGCCCATCCGCTGTCTCGATCTTGATCCGCCTGCCATGTCCCTCCCCGCCAATGATCGCGGCGAACGGGCCGGCGCCATCGCACTTCCACGCGGGGGCCGTGTACCGACGGATGTTGGCCTCCCCGTGAATCACGATCCTGACCGAGACGTAGGTGGATGGAGGAACATCCGGCGTAGGCGTGACCAGCATGACCGGTATCGGCACCTGACCGGCTTCCAGCGTTGCCACCCTGGCCTCGAGTGCCTCGATCCGGACACGGGCGTCGTCGAGGGTGAACTCCTGCACGGTGTATGCGGTCGTGGGCGCAACCATGGCGGCAACGGCGGCAAGGGCAAGGACGGTACGAAGCATTGGGTCTCTGCCAGGCCAGTTCCTGCCGAGAGTGGGACGTTCGGTGCGGTGTCTGCGGCTGCGCGGTCGCTGCCCCCTTATCGGCAGTTGGCGTTGTTGATGGTCCCATCCGGCATCGTCGTACGACAGAAGATCGTGCCCGTCAGATACAACGAGTTGGTCGTCAGGTTTCGCGCGCCGGTCAGGTTCGCGTCGGTCAGGTCCGTGAACATCAGCGTCGCGCTGCCCAGGTCCGCGCGGGACAGGTCCGCGCGGTTCAGGTGCGCATAATCCAGCCTCGAGCCGACCAGGGTCGCGCCGGTCAGGTTCACGTCGGTCAGGTTCGCGGAGGAAAAGTCCGCACTGACCGCGAACGCGTAGGACAGGTTCGTGGATGCGAGGTTCGCCCTGTACAGCAACGTCCTCTCCATAATCGCGTGGGTCAGATTCAATCCTTTCAAATTCGCTCCGTTGAGGTCGCAATAGGACAGGTTTGCGTATGGCTCGTAGCTGTAGCAGTAGTCGTTGCTTGAGCCCGGTGCCTGGTTCCGGTGCTTGCGCCGTCGCCCCTAGTGTTTGTGGTTCGCTTCGACGTCGACCGCCGCCAGTAGACAGCATCGCCGCCAGGCCGGCGCGGCGGCTCATCTTCGTGGTCAGGTCGTTCAACACGAGCGAGCAGTCCTTTCCGCAGTTCACCAGTTTTTCATCTTACTCTCTCAATATAACAGGACCATCCTGTCGTTCCGGCGCCGATGACCAGCCCCCACCCCGTCTCCGGCAGCGGTGGGGCACACATTCCCCCGGCACGTGATCGACCACGGACGAGCCGTAGCGGGCGAGCAGCCGGTCGACGATCCGCTTGGCCTGGGACTGGTCGGCGGTATCGCCCAACTTGGCGGCCGTCGTGTGCAGGCCGGTCACGACCTTGTTGAACTCGCCGATCGTGCGCTTGGTCCCGGTCAAATCGAGTCCCGCCTTCAGCTCGCCGCCGACATCGAGGTTGTGGCCCTTGCCATCGGCCACGCTGGCGTGGGTCTTCATGAAGTCGAAGTTGCCGTGATCGGCTCCCGTGATCGCCATCGCGCCGCCGTTCCGATCGTTCATCTGCGAGACCAGCGGAGCCATCATGGCGCTGACCGCGGTCGCCTGCGTCGGATTGTTGAAGGAGGCGTGCAGGTAGTCGCCCTCGCGTCGGGTGACACCGCCGATCGGGGGGTGCTCGTCTCTATGGGGCTGTAAATGCGTTCCAGCGGCATCAGACGTAGAGGGCGTCCATTTGCTGGGCATGAGCGGGCGGGCGGGTGCACCGGATCACGCCGGTTGCAGCCGTGTCACCTCCGCCCGCAGTTCCTGGACCTGGTCACGGAGGTCGCTGCGATCCGCCGCCAGTTCCTGCACCGCCTTGATCAGCGGCGCGATCAGCTCGTCGCAGCCCAGCGACAGCACGTCCTCGCCGCCCTTTACCGCGTGATCCTGGAAGCCCCCGAAGTCGACGCCCTGCGTCGCCAGCACCTCCCGCCGCTGACCACGCACGTCAGGCGCACCCGTCCTGCCGATCCTCGCGATTCCTGACCGATCCCCTGCACGGCGTTACGACCGGTTACGATGCCGGCGTCGCCATCGTGGTTGCTCCATCCTGTGGTGGGGCGATCACGCCACAGACGATCCGTCCGCCGCTGTTGCCGGAGGGGTCGGTCTGCAAGTCATCCCGGTCGGCATGGAGTACCAGCGCACTACCATCCGCGTCGTTGAGCTCGTCCATCCGGAATCGATCCGTCTGGATCTGCAGTTCGCCCATGCCCGCCTCGTCGACGAGGATGTTGCCAAGGTCGCCGGCATGCCCCGTCGTTGCGCCCGGGGTGGCCGTACCGGCCATTGCTTGAGGGGTGCCCACCCCGTCGCGCTCGGGCCCGCCGTGCATGACCCCCGTCGGGTTGTAGTGTCCACCGGCGGAGGTGAAGGCCTTCTCGCCGGCCGGCTCGCAGACGCCGGTTTCATGTATGTGGATGCCATGCTCGCCGGCGGCCAGCCCCTCGACACTGATCCCGATCGAAACCTCACCGTCCGGCGATTCGCTCAGCGTGGCGGTCCCGACGTCCTGGCCGTCCACGTCGCGCAGCACCACATTCGCAGTCTCCGTCGCCCCGGACGTGGTGCCGGGGGTGGCTTCCTGAGCCACAGCGGACGGCAAGCCGACGCTGAGTGGCCCCAACAGGGCCATCGCGAGGACCGAAACCGTGATCAAGCCGCGGGACATGGAACATTCCTCCTCGAGCGTTCCGGCCGCATCCTGGCGGCCGCGATGCTGTCTCGGTCATCACGAAACGTGCCACCCTCATCGAGCGAACCCGAGCCGGGGGCAGCCACGTCCGAGTGATCTCCAGCCTGCCCGCTATCGTCGAGTCGGAACCGTCGGCTGTCAAGCAGCACAGCGGCCAGCCGGAACTGTCCGGGGCGCGCCGAGGGGCAACGACCGTTGCTGTCCGTGTCCCGGAAACGATCGTTTCCGGGACCCAGTCCACGTCGGCACATCGCGCCAGTGAGGTGTGAGCGCGTGCGTGGATGCCCCGTCACCGGCTGAGTGGTGCACCTGGGATCGAGATGATTCTTGGGACGCCCGGCTCGGTCACGTCCTTGGCAATCCGTTCGGGTGCCCTGAAATGAACGACTCTTCTTCCGCCCCGGACGCCCGAAGGAGTGCGCCCCTGGACACCATGCCCTCGCCCGACGACCTCTCCCGGTACCTCTTTGCCGCCGGGGTCGCGACCCTGGATCTGTTGTCGGTCTACCTGGGCGACCGGCTTGGCTACTACCGCGCCCTGGCCCAGGGCGGGCCGACTGGACGGGACTGGCCCCGGACCGCTTCGTCTTCCTGGACGAGACCGCGAGGCCGACGACACGGACCCCCCGGATGGGGCCGGGCGCCGCGCGGAGAGCGGACGGTGGGCTGGGTGCCGCGGGGCAACCGGCTCCGGATCAGCTGGCTGGCGACGCTGACCCGGCAGGGGATTGGTCCCAGCCTGGAGGACGAACTGACCACCGTGGTGTCCGCTTTCGTGCCGGGGGCCCCGGGTACCAGCGGCATTGCGATGTTCACGCGGCCGAGCATCGGTTCGAATGACTGGGTATTCAGCGGCAACGTCAACGGAGGCGAACTGGATGTCGCGCTGTCGCCGGATGGACTCACCCTCTGGACGACCACAGGAAACCGCGGTTATGTCG
>CAIPGK010000132.1 GCA_903864575.1 uncultured Chloroflexota bacterium | reverse complement strand
CGGATTGGACGGCGCAACCGCGGCCGCGCTCGAAGCGACCGGCGAGGCCATCGCCGTGGCGGACGGTATCCTCTACGATCCGGCAGCCTACCAGCGCATCGTCGATGGGGTGATGGCAGCGATCGACCGCGACGGAAACATTACGCTCGCCACGTACCGGGACATGTTCGCCACCAGCCGGAAATACGCCCAGGCCACGCTGGAACATCTCGATCAGGTCCGCATCACTCGCCGCGTCGGCGACGAGCGGGTGCGAGGCATTGCCGCGCCGCCACGAAAGGAGCCGTCATGACCGCCCCGATCTCTGCCGAAACGCTGGCCGCCCCGGGAACCCGCCACCGATTCCTCTCGCCCCACTATGACGACATCGCCCTCTCGGCGGGCGGTCTTGCGACCCTGCTCGCGAGGCAGGGGCTTCCGGTCACCGTGGAGGTCATCTTCGGCGAGGAACCGGAGGTCGGCGCGCCGCTGACCGCATTCGCCGAGGAACTTCACACCGCGTGGGGCCTGTCGGCCGAGGAGGTCATCTCCGCCCGCCGCGCCGAGGAGGCGAGCGCCGCACGCGTCATGGGCACGGCCAGCCTCAACCTGCCGTTCCGCGACTGCATCTACCGGGGCGAGCAGTACGTTTCCAACGAACACATTTTCGGCTCGCCGACGCAGGCCGAGTCGGGCTTGCCGGAGGACCTCATCGCCGCGCTCGGTTTGCCCGACGCGCCCGACCCCGGCCTTTGGCTCTACGCGCCGCTCGCGGTCGGAAATCACGTCGATCATCAGCACGCGTTCGCTGCCGGGGTCGCCCTCGCCCGCCGCGGATGGAACGTGCTGTTCTACGAGGATCTCCCCTACGCCCTCCTGCCCGGAGGCCACGACCGCCGCCTCTCCACCTTGCCGGAGGGAGTCGAACTCGAGCCTGCCGCGATCGTCCCGGTGGACGATGCGTGGGAGTCAAAAATTGACGCCATCTTCGCCTACCCATCCCAACTGGAGACGATTTTCAGTCACTACGTTGGCGTCGGCAGCAGCCGGGACAAGGTAGACGAGGCGATGCGCGTGTACGCCGGCCAGTACGCGCCCGGATCCCTTGCCGAGCGGTACTGGCGCGTGGCGCCCTGACGCTGCAACCGGGTGGTCAGGGTTCATCCCATCGGGACCGGCCCCTCGCCAGCGCGGATGCACGCGAATCCTCCTGTCAGCGGGCACAGGTCGCACCCGGCGACGCACGCCGAGCGCGGACCGAACACCGACTGGCAATCCGTATCCTTCGTACACTCACCACAGAATCCGGTGTGCGCGCAAAACCCCGCGTTGCCGGTGGTGGTGTAGCAGTAGCCCTCAAGCCCCAGTGACGTGGTGCAGGGGATCGACATCGGACAGGACTCCGGCGTCGGACGGCATCCACTCGTGTCATGCGCCCGGCAGGTCATATTCTTCCTGCCCTTGCACAGGCCGGAGCAGCACTGCGAGGATCGCTTGCACCGCTCCTTGAGGTTCCGGCAGGTCCCGGCCTCCGCGGTACTTGCCGATCCCGCAAGCGCAAGGAGCGCCACCGCGACAGCGCTCCGGCGGTCGATTCCGCTCGCGAGGGTCCGAACGAACGATTTCATGGAACGCTCTGACATCCGCATGAGGGCCGCGCCTCTCACTGCTCCCGGCGGATCGAAATCCGGGCATCGCCCAGCGCGAGCCGATTCCTTCAAGCACGGAACATGCCAACTGGCTGCACCGCACGCCCCATGAGACTGGCGCCAGCTTCCTTCGGCTTCCGCGTCACGACAAGGATTGTGTTCGCACGGACGATTTCGAGTCGCCAACAACTTCCGAGCGGGATGGAGTCGTTCGCCCGGTGTCCAGCGATGACGCATACAATCCGAACGTTCGCGCAGGCTTCCCGCCGCTGGCTGGTGCTCTGGCCGCGAGGTTGCCCGGGAAGGAGCACGGTGCAATGCGAAACTCCTCGATCCACGACATGCTCGGCGATCATCGCGCGGGTCACATCGGTCGACGGGCCCTGATCCAGGCAGCAGGGGCCGCAGGACTGTCCATTTCCGCCACCGCGGACCTTGTCCGGCGGGCCGCCGCCGCCGCGGTTTCCGACGACTCCGGCCGGGATGGGACTCCTCCCGCTAGGCAGGCTGCGATCCCGGCGCCGGTGTCGTTCTTCCTGAACGGCGCGCCGGTAACGATCGACGCTCCCCCACCCGACCTGCTGCTGATCGACTGGCTGCGATCCCCATCCATCGGACTGGCTGGTCCGAAGAAGGGGTGCGGGCAAGGCGGATGCGGCAGTTGCACCGTGATCCTCTCCGAATGGAGCGCCGCCGACGGCGAGGTCGTGCACCGCGCCATCAATTCCTGCCTCCGCCCTGTTTGCCTGCTCGGCGGCGCGGCGATCACGACCGTTGAGGGAACCGGTCTGGCCTCCCGGTCCGCGGGAGCTGCGCCGACGAGCGCCGGCACCCAGTCCGGGAACGCCACTCCTCGCCCCGGCGCCGGGTCCGGACGTGCCCCCCGGCTCGACACCACGCCGGCGATTCCCCGTTTTTCCCATGCCGGCGCGGACCCGGTCATCAATCCGGTCGCCTATCAACTCGCCGCCAACAATGGCACCCAGTGCGGCTACTGCAGCTGCGGCATCGTCATGAACATCACCGAGTTTCTCGCCAACAATCCGGACGCCACCAAAAAGCAGATCGAGGATGCGCTCGACGGAAACATCTGCCGATGCACGGGGTATCGCCCCATCCTGACCGGGATGAAAACCTTTGCCTCGGACTGGTCGGTGGAGGACGAAGCGAATCGCATGCACTGCGACATGGGCGCAGTTCCGTCCGGGGCGGACGAACCACTTCGCATTCCCATCCCGGACGCTCTCGCCAACCCCGCCGGACGTTCCGTTCGTTTCGCGTCGGATCGCTGGCATGCCCCGGCCACCATCGCCGAACTCGGCGCCCTGCTGGCATCGCCGCCGAACGCCGCCGGCCGCGTGCGCCTCGTTCACGCAAACACCGGATTCGGCATTTACCCGAAAGAGTTTGTCGACGCGGACCTCTGGATCGACATCAGGGCACTGCCCGAACTCAACGAGCCGCCGAAGGTCTCGTCCGGCGAGGTGCGCGTCTCCGCCGGGACCACCTATTCGCAGTTCATCGCCCTGCTGGAGCGCGTCCTCGCCGACGAGCCTGCGGGCGCATCCGGCCCGCTTGGTGCATGCCTGCACATGGCCCGGCGAACGGCAGGACGCATGGTTCGCAACGCCGCGACCATCGGCGGCAACACCATGCT
>CAIPGK010000131.1 GCA_903864575.1 uncultured Chloroflexota bacterium | reverse complement strand
CGATCTCCGCGGTCATCCATGCCTGTTCCGAAGGGATCAAGCCAGCGGACGCAACCCCTGACACCTGCCCGCTCGATCCAAAGGCCATGATTCTCGATCTCGTGGCGATGGACGGCGAACAGCCGGTCGCGCTTGGCGCGCCTCCGGTTCGCGATGGCCTGCCCATCTGGACCGATCTGGCTCCTGGCCGCTATGGCGTCCGCGCGGTGGTGCTTGCTGACGGGTATGACCGCTTCTACGTTCCGAACCGCCCGGGCATTGGCGGCGAGCCGCAAAACGGATTCAAGGCCGCTGGCGAGCAGGGGTATCTGATCGAGCTGACCGAGGAAAAGCCCGCCACCAGGATCGAAATCTACGCCATGCCGCGTGGCGAGCGGACCAGGGAGAAGGAGAAGTCCGGCTCCAGCGGCGGTGGTGGTGGCGTCAGGGATATTGGCGGGCAACCGGTCGGGACCCCTCCGCCAGAGGTTCCCGATGCGCTGTCGACTCCGGTGACGACCAAGGCCGTCGCGCGGCCGCGGCTGGGCTCGGTAACGGTGCGGGTGCTCTCCTGCCCGGATCCATTCGAAACCTGGAATCCCTCTACCTGCGTGCTGGCTGCCCAGCCATACGATGTGGTGCTCTTCGCTGAGAACGGCGATGCGTATCCGCTTGCGAACGCGACGGAAGGCGGCGCCGGAAGCTGGGTCTGGGACGGCCTGCCGTTCGGCTCCTACGTGGTGCAGCAGCCGGTGATTGCGCCAGGATCGGCGGCCTACTATGTGCCGGGTGCGCAGTACCTCGAAACGGGCGGGTATCTTGTGACCATCGGCGAGGATGCCCCATCGCTGGTACTGGACATCTTCGACCTCGCGCCCGCGCTGGTTGCCGTTGCGCCGCTGCCCGATCCTGCCCTGGTGCCCCCAGTGCCGGAGATTCCGGCGCCGCCGGCCGATGCGTTGCCGCCGGCCCCGCCAGTCGACTCGGCGCCCCTCCCTCCGGCGGAGGTCGCGCCCCCGGTCGAGGAGGTTCCCGTCGAGCCTGCGCCGGTGGAGCCCGCTCCAGTCGATCCTGATACTGATGGCGACGGCTTGCCAGATGGGTACGAGCGGGACATCAGCGGTACGAATCCAAATCTGTACGATTCCGATGGCGACGGAATGAGCGACGGCGACGAGGTCAACCTCGGATATGGCAACCCGCTGGTTCCCGATGGCGGCGGCGGTGGTGACGTGGTTGACGGTGCGGACGTCGGCGGGTTGGACAGCGACGGCGATGGCCTGCTCGATGCAGATGAACCCATGTATGGCACCGACCCCTACATCGGCGATACCGACGGCGACGGCGCGTGGGACTACGACGAGGTCGTAGCCGGGACCAGTCCGGTCGATCCATCGAGCATGCCGTAGCGCGCACGTCCGTTCGGGTACTGGTCAGGCGAAGCCCTGCCTCCGCGCAGGTGGTGGGGCGTGGAACGTTTTCGGACAGGTTGCCGGAACAGGAGAAACGGCCCCGGGCTGGTCCCGGGGCCGTTCACGTGCCGGACGTCAGGCAATCCGTGCTTCAGCTGCGGCGCTCTGCGCGCTCGATTGCTTCGTCGGCAATGAACTCATAGTCGTCGGCGCGATCGTTGCGGCCGAAGACCTGGTAGAGAACGATGGCCGCGAGCGTGCCGAGCGTGATGCCGTTCAGCGAGAACCCACCCAATGTGAGGGTGTAATCGGCCGCGCCGATGATCAGAACGACCGCGGCAATGAAGAGGTTGCCGCCCCGGCTGAAATCGACCCTGTTCTCGACCCAGATGCGCGCGCCTGTTGCCGCGATCAGGCCGAACAGGACGGTGGTGACCCCGCCGAGGACGCCGAGCGGGATTGACTGGATCACCGCTCCAAACTTGGGCGAAAGACCGAGGAGGATCGCAAAGAGCGAGGCCACGACGAAGATCGCGGTCGAGTAGACGCGCGTGACCGCCATGACGCCGATGTTTTCAGCGTAGGTTGTGACCCCGGAGCCACCCCCGAAACCCGAGACCATGGTGGCAACACCATCTCCGATGAATCCGCGGCCGAGGTACGGCATGAGGTCGCGGTTGGTCATCGCGCCGACCGCCTTGATATGGCCGGTGTTCTCCGCGACGAGCGCGATGGCGACCGGGGCGATCAGGGAAATCGCGGTCCAGTTGAATTCGGGCGTCTGGAAATGGGGAACGCCAATCCAGGGGGCCGCGCCGACTTTCGAGAAATCCACGCCCGGGCCACCCACACCGAGAATCGAGCGGCCGTCCGGCCCGGTCCCACGGAGAATGAGGGTCGCGAGGTAGCCCACCACCGCGCCGAGGAGAATCGGCAGGCGGCCCAGGAGACCACCAGTGCGGAGCGCGACGACCAGCACCGCAAGGATCGTGATGATCGCCACCACGGGGTCGGCGGCGGCCATGCCGCGTGCCGCGCCTGCAAGATTCAATCCGATGATCGCGACGACCGCGCCCGTCACCAGTGGCGGCATCAGCCGGTCGATCCATCCCGCGCCGGAGAGATGAACCAGCACGCCGATGAGCGTGTAGACAAAGCCGGCGGCGACCACGCCGCCGAGGGCCTGGGCGATGGTGCCGCCGCCCGCGGTGACGGCCAGCACCGGCCCGATGAAGGCGAAGCTTGGGCCGAGGTAGCTCGGGAGCTTGCCGCCGGTGGTGAGAAAGAAGATCAGGGTGCCGATGCCGGAGAAGAGAATCGAGAGATTGGGATCGAACCCCATGAGGATGGGGGCGAGTACGGTTGCGCCGAACATCGCCATGACGTGTTGGAGTCCCATGACTACGGTCGGCCCCCAGGGCAACCGTTCGTCCGGCGCGATGACGCCGGACTTTTTTTCCGTCCACGAGAACATCATCGGAAGCGCACCTCCACGTGCCGAAACGCCCGGTTTTTCACCAAACAGGGTGGCCGGATCATAGGCGGTGGCCGAGCATCGCGCATCGCTGGCCGACCTG
>CAIPGK010000130.1 GCA_903864575.1 uncultured Chloroflexota bacterium | reverse complement strand
GGCGTTCGTCATCGGGCGCGACACGGTTTTCCGTGCGTCGTGAAACCACCGGAGGAATTCTTCGAACGCCCGGGAACCACCGTTCCTGCAACCGTGCTAAAGGCTGATCTCACCATCGTCGTCGGCGAGGACGATCGTATCGTCCACGATCGTGACGTCGGAGTCGTTCTCGAAGCCTTCTTCCTCGTCCGGTTCGTTGCTGGTTTCGTCCTCATCGTCCTCATCGTCGTCGTGGAAAAGGAAGTCCGATTCGTCACGAGAACGGAGCAGGTCGCGCTCGCGCAGATAGGCGCGCGAGGTGATCTGACGGGGGAAGGAGATCTGGTTCGCGTTCTCCGGGTTGCGGTAGGTCTCGCGAAGGATGAACCGCAGGCTGTTGACCGAGATGCCGAGGGCGAAGATCTCATACCGGTTGCCGGCGTTCATGAGTTCGATCACGCGCTCGGCGGTCTTGGCTTCGATCTCCCCGAGGCGTTGGCCGTTCTTGCGAATCACGAAGAGGCGGTTGCCGCTGACGTCGAGGGTGAGTTCTTCGCCGGGGAAGACTTCAGCGAGGAGGTCGATGTCGACCGCGTTGACGAGTTCATCGACCCAGGTTCTTCCAACCTCCTCGATGAAGACGTTTGCGCGGGGCATCGTGCCGCTGAAAATGTCGAGTTCCTTTTCGGAACGACCTTTCAGCTGATCCAGCCGCTGCAGATTGCGACGGGCGATCAGGTTCGCCGGGTCGGCCTTGAGGGACTTCTGGTAGGACTCCTTGGCAAGCTGGAGCTTCCCGAGGGCAAGGTAGGACCGGCCTAGTCGATTGTAGGCCTCGGCGTCCTTTTCGTTCTTTTCGAGAAGCTGCTCGTTGAGCTTGATTGCCTCGTCCCAATTGCCGTCATGGGCGGCCACGCGGGCTTCCTCGACGAGCTTGCGGCGAGTTGGTTTCTTTTGCTGTAGGGCCACGCGCGCTCTTCTCCGTGCTGCTACTGAACTGCGACCCCGGACCTACCGGGGTGTGCCGACGGGTGCTCCGATCAGGAACCATGGACTGGTCTGGGTTATGCGGACGTCCAGAAGTTTTCCGAGCACGTCCCGGTCGTCGTCAAAGTGAACAAGGGTGTTGCCGCGAGTGCGGCCTGTCCATCGTCCCTTCGCCTTGCCCTCGACAAGCACTTCGAAGGTCCTGCCGAGTCGGTCGGCGTTGATTCCGGTGCAGAGACGCTCCTGGAGTTTCTCGAGTTCGTGGTGACGGCGCTGCTTCTCCTCGTGCGGAACGTCATCCTCCCAGCGGGCCGAGAGGGTGCCGGGGCGAGGGGAGTACATGGCGAGGTGAACCTTGTCGCAGCCGGTTTCCTCCAGCAATGCATAGGTTTGCATGAACTGCTCGTCGGTTTCTCCGGGAAACCCGACGATGATGTCGGTCGCAATGGTCGTTCCGGGCATCAGATTGCGGGTGAGGGCAATCCGGTCCTTCCAGAAGTCCCGGCTGTAGGTGCGGCGCATGCGCCGGAGCACGTCGTCATCGCCCGCCTGCACCGGGAGATTCATGTGTTCGCACACGGACGGCAACTCGGCCATCGTGCCGATGATCTCGTCCGACATGTACTTCGGGTGAGAGGTGAGGAACCGCAGACGGTCGAGGCCGGGAACGGCGTCCACCGCGCGGAGCAAGTGCGCAAGATTGACGTCTCCGCCGAGATCGTGTCCCCAGGCGTTCACTGTCTGGCCGAGCAGGGTCACTTCACGGACGCCCCGCGACGCAAGCTCTTCGACTTCGGCCACGATGTCACGCATCGGACGGCTGGTCTCCTTGCCGCGGCGGTAGGGGACGATGCAGTAGGAACATAGAAAGTTGCAACCGTAGATGATCGGCACGTAGGCCGTCACGCCGGAGTTCTCGGGCGTGTCCGGAAGGTAGTAGTGCGGGAGTTGGGCGAGGTCGTCGTCGAGATCCGCGAGTTCGGGCACGACCCGTTGCAGTTTGTCGAAGTCGGACGGGTCAAAGAAGAGATCGACGTGCGGGAAGCGCTTGGTGAGCGCCTCCTGCTGGTTGGTGACCATGCATCCCGTGAGGACGACCGGCACTTCGGGTTTCTGAGCCTTGAGCCGCCGCAGGGAGTTGAGCCGCCCGGCGACCTTGTCTTCCGCGGCCTGACGGACAACACAGGAATTGAGCACGACAATATCTGCGTCGAGTTCCGAGTCGGCCGGCCGGTACCCGACTTCCTGGAGCATCGCGGCAATTTTCGCGCTATCGGCCTCGTTCATCTGGCATCCCATGGTCCAGATGAAAAACCGCTTGCCGTTGGGCGCAAGGCGCGACGGTGCGGCGGCAGGATGGAGCTGGATGATCGGTTTGGCCGGCATCGTGATGGCAACCTCGGGGGAAATCGACCGGCACAAAACCGGACGGCGAATGACCGCGCCAAATGCATAGTATAGCCGCTCATGCGGTTAGACGCCGCGACAGCGGCATTGCGGAAAAGAACGAGTGTTCGTACATACCGTAATGGATCAGAAAATCCGCGAACGAACGCGGAATATGACCATGTCTTTGCGGGAACTGTGACACGTGGACAAGATTGCGCGCCGTTGATAGAATCGCCATCGCCAACGCCCCGACAGCGACGGCTCCCACGCGCTCCCGCGGCGCGATCGACCCTCAATTCGGATGCATGGGCGTCCGGATATCTGGTGGCACGGCGGGGGAACGCCAAGCTGCTGACGTCGAGATGAAGGGTTCGCGTGGGCAAGCAGCGCTGCGGGTCATGCCGCTACTTCGAAGACGCCGGAATTGCCGGTAGCGGATGGTGTCACCACCCGCTGCGGCAAACCACGAGCGACCTCATTCTCATGGTCCGGCGCAACGAACTTGCATGCCGTGATGCCTGGGCACGGAACCTTTGGGAAGAAGGGTCCTACATTGTCGACGAGCGGGGCGCACCTGCCTCCGGCGCGGTCGAACCTCTGCCGATCTCCGACGTTGCATCGCTGCTGGACAGTGGCGAGACTGGACCCGAGCCTGCGGAAGCTCAGGATGTCGTGCTGGGGGAGGCCCGGTTGGCGACCGACGCGGTCCCGCCATGGCGGCGCGCGAGTCTGGACGACGCCCCGATCGACGCCCCGCCCGCATCACGCGCGACGGACAGTCGCTCGGCCCTGCTGAAGGCGCGCGAGGCCTTCCGGGTCAAGCGCCAGCCAGATCTGACCGGGTTGCCATTTGCCCCGGATCTGGTCATCGACGCGACCGAACGCGATACGCCGCCGGTTTTCCCCACGCCGGATTCCCGCGCCGGGGCGCCGCTCCCCGCCGCTGATCGTGACAGCCAATTGCCCGACCCTCTGGCAGCGAACGGGTCCGTTGGCGACCTGGCGGACCTGGCAGATGATGACGAGGCGCTCCTCGATGCTCTCGAGTGGGAGAGCGAACGGTTCGCGGATATGCCGGATTTCTTCGATGATGCCGGGTACGCAGGGGAGTTGCCAGAACCAGAGCCGGAAAACGTTGAGCCGGTCGGGCCTGCCACCCTCTCCGGACAACAGACAGCTGCCGCCGAATCCCCGGGCGAGGATCGGGACGACGTCCCGGCCGGGCTGCCGTCGCAGCCGTTGGGCCAGATCAGCAAACCTTCGGCGTCTCCGTGGACGATGGAATACCGTCCGAAGCCGCGAGAAACCTGGGAGTGGGGTTGGGAACCGGGCGTCGCGATGAGCGTTGGCGACTCCGCTCCACTTGCTGAAAGCACCGGGAGGAATGACGGCGACGCCTCTCGCGAGCGTGGCTATGGGGAGCCGGCCATTGCTAGCGTTCCGGCGCCGGGCACGAGATTTCGTGGTTTGGCAGGCGCGCTTTATGGACCGGACGAAGCGGCGGATGCCGGTCTCGGCGACGTGTTGCCCGGTTCCGGGCCATGGAGTGATGCCAGCGTCGCCAAAGACTCGATTGAGGATTTCGACTCCGGGCTGTCAGCGATCGAGCTTCTCGCAGAGTGGGGCGGCGCGAATGGTGGAGCCGCGCCCGCCGGGCAGGCCGAGCGGGACGACCGGCCGATTCAGCTGGTCGAGGGTCGATGGATTGCTGCGCCGGTCGCGATCGCGCCGTCGCTGCCGCGCATTTGCCGCACCTGTCGGGATTATCGAGCCGGCGATCAGGGAGGTCGTGGGTGGTGCGCAAACCAGTGGGCGTTCAGCCACAGACATCTGGTCGATGCGGATGCCGCAGCTGCCTGCGAAAGCGCGCTCGGATCCTGGTGGTTGCCGGCAGACGATCTCTGCGTCGATCAAGTGGACATCTCTGCGCATGCTGCGCCGACGCCAAACCTCGACCGCTGGCTGCCAGGGCGCTATGTGGCCGAGCGACAACGCAAGCCCTCATGATCTGATACAATCTCTTGGACTCCGAAGCAGGCGGCTGGCTACGGGCAGGCGCTCGCGTCGGCGGTCATGCCGGGAATACGACCGGGGTTACGCCCGGAAATCAGGGAGCCGGCGACATCGTGGGTGTCTTAGGCGACACGCTGAGGCAGGCTCGCGCCCAGAAGGGTGCGACGC
>CAIPGK010000129.1 GCA_903864575.1 uncultured Chloroflexota bacterium | reverse complement strand
CGCAACCAGACGCTGCTGTTGCTGCTGGCGATCATCCCGTTCTGGACGAGCTTCCTGATCCGCGTCCTCGCGTGGCGGCCGATGCTCGGGGAGCAGGGCGCGATCAACCTCGTGCTGATGAAGCTGGGGCTGATCGACCAGCCCCTCTCGTTCCTGCTCTACACCCAGTTCGGCGCCATTCTCGGCATGACGCAGATCTATACGGTCTTCATGGTCGGCCCGATCGCCTTCTCGCTGGGGCGCATCGACCGCAGCCTGGTCGAGGCCGCGCGCGATCTCGGAGCCAGCCCGTTCAAGGTCTTCAAGGACGTCATCTGGCCGCTCTCGCTGCCGGGCGTCACCGCCGGGGCGATCTTCGTGAGCGTGATGGTGCTGGGCGAGTTCGCCACCAACAGCGCCCTCTCGGGCCGCAAGTTCAACCTGCTCGGGAACATCATCCTCAACCAGGTCGGCAACCTGAAATGGGCATTCGCGGCGGTGGTCGGCGTCATCCTGACCCTGTTGATCGCGCTGGTGATCGGCCTGCTCCTGCGGGTGGTCGATCTCCGCAAGCAGCTCTAGCGGCTGGGGAGAAGAGGACATGCGCGGCTGGAGCATCGGCAAGACGACCCTCGCGATCTATACCGCCATCTTCATGCTCTTTCTCTACGGTCCCTTCATCGTGCTGACGATCCTCTCCTTCCAGGGAGGACCGGAGGGCGGCCCGCAGTTCCCGCTCCGCGACCCGGGGGTCTACTGGTACAAGCAACTGTTCGGGCTGGTTCCCCCGTCCCGCGTCGCGCCGCTCGGCATCGGCGACTCGCTGTGGATCTCGATCCGGCTGGCGCTGCTGACGATGGTCATCTCGACCATCCTCGGCACGCTGACCGCGCTCGCCTTCCGCAAGCACTTCAAGGGGAGCGGGCTGGCCTTCTACATCGTGCTGCTCGGCATCATGGCCCCGGGCATCCTGCTCGGGCTCGGCATCAGCCTCGCGGCCAACGAACTGAACATGACCCGGCACTGGTGGTCGACGGGGTTGTTCGCCCATGTCGTCTACACCTTCCCCTTCGCCTTCGTGGTGATGCTCGCCATCTTCAACCGATTCGACCGCTCGGTGGAGGAGGCGGCCCAGAATCTCGGCGCGAACCCGTGGACGACCTTCCGGCGGGTGACGCTGCCGGAGATCGCGCCCGGCATTCTCTCGGCGGCGCTCTTCGGCTTCACCCTCTCCTATGACGAGTTTCCGCGTTCGGTCCTCGCGGCGGGCTCGGACAACACCCTGCCGATGGCGCTCTACGCGACGTTCTCGGTGGAAATCCACCCCAACATCTTCGCCTTCGGCGTGCTGACCACGATCTTTTCGTTCGGCATCCTGCTCATCTACGCCATCTCCATCACCGCGTTCAACCGCCGCCGCAAGCGCGCGACGGGCATCCAGGAAGAGATCGGATAGACGGGGCTCATGGGCTTATCGGCTTATTGGCTTATGGGCTTATCGGGTCTCTCGGCCCAAAAGCCCACAAGCCCACAAGCCACGAACCCCGCGCGCAACAGGAGGAGGGAGAATCCAATGGGCGACTACCGCGTGGCGGTCGATGTCGGGGGAACGTTCACCGACATGATCGTGCACAATGAGAGGACGGGAGAGGCGCGGGTCGCCAAGACCCCCTCGGTCCCGGCCAACCCTGCGGTGGCGATCATGAACGCCCTGCAAAAGGCGGGATTGACGCCGAGCGACATGTCCTTCTTCGCCCACGGTTCGACCGTCGGCACGAATGCGCTCATCACCCGCAAACTGCCGAGGACGGCGGTGGTGGCGACCACGGGCTTCCGCGACATTCACGAGATCCGGCGCGGCACCAAGCCCGACCTGTGGGACGCCTACGCCGACGTGGCCCCGCCCTACGTGAAGCGGCGCGACCGCTTCGAAGTTCCGGAGCGGATCGACTACCAGGGCAACGTCCTCGCCCCGCTCGACGAGGCCGAGGCGCGCCGGGTGGCGAAACTGATGGCCCGCCGCGGCTACGAAGCAGTGGCCGTCACCTTCATCAACTCCTACATGAACGGGGACCACGAGACCCGGATGAAGGAGATCATCCAGGAGGAGATGCCGGGCGTTTTCGTCTGCACCTCCTTCGAGATCCTGCCGGAAATCTTCGAACACGAGCGGTTTTCGACCACGATCATCAACGCGGCGCTCGCTCCGGTGGTGAGCAAGTACCTCGCGAGCCTCACCGACCAGTTGCGCGGCGGCGGCTACGCGGGCGACGTCCTCGTGCTCCACTCCGGCGGCGGGGTGATGACCGCCGAGGCGATCTCGAAGAACGCGGCCCGGATCGCGGTGTCCGGTCCTGCCGCGGGCGCGATGGCCGGGGCCTTCTTCGCCCAGCAGTGCGGATTCCCGAACGCGATCAGTTTCGACATGGGCGGCACCTCGGCCGACATCTCGCTGATGTTCAACGGCGAGGTCCGCGTCTCCAACGAGTGGTCGGTGGAGTACGGCTACCCGATCATGTTCCCCTCGATCGAGATCGTCACCATCGGCGCGGGCGGCGGGTCCGTGGCGTGGATCGATGACGGCGGCAGCCTCCGCAACGGCCCGCAGTCGCAGGGCGCGGACCCCGGCCCGGCGGCCTACCGCCGCGGCGGCACGGAGGCGACCAACACCGACGCCAACCTCACCCTCGGCCGCCTCAGCCCCGGCGGGTTGCTCGGCGGCGCGATGCCGCTCGACAAGGAGGCCGCCGAGCAGGCGGTCGCCACGAAGGTCGGCGGCCCGCTCGGCTACGACGCGGTGAAGGCCGCCGACGCCGTCATCCAGGTCGCCAACGCGAACATGGCCGACGCGGTGCGCCTGATCTCCATCCGGCGCGGCTACGACCCGCGCGACTTCTGCCTCGTCTCCTTCGGCGGCGCGGGGTCGGTCCACGCGGCCGATCTGGCGCGGGAACTGGACATCCCGGCGGTGGTGGTTCCGCCCTACCCGGGCATCACCTCGGCGCTCGGCTGCCTGCTGGTGGACGTCCGCCACGACCTGTTCCGCACCTACCTCGCGAGCGCGGACGGCGCCAGCGTGGACGCGGTGGAAGCGGAGTTCCAGAAACTGGAAGCCGAGGCCCGCGAACGGCTCAAGGCCGAGGGCATGACCGGCGACCGGGTGCAACTGCGCCGCCAGATGGACATGCGCTACGTCGGCCAGTGGCGCTCGCTGACGGTGCCGGTTTCGACCCCGCTGGGCGCGAACCTGCAGGGCAGCCTCGACCGCTTCCACGCCGAGCACCAGCGCGAATACTCCTTCTCCAACCCGGCGGGGGCGGTCGAGATCTACGGCCTGCGCGTGGTCGGCATCGGCCTCGTGGAGAAGCCGGAGTTCCCGAAGCGCTCCGCTGCGGGCATCCTGAACGACGCGATCAAGGAGACCCGGCAGGTCTACTTCGGCGAATCGGGCGGGTTCCACACCACCGTCATCTACGACCGCGACAAGATGCCCGCGGGCGCGACCTTCCAGGGCCCGGCGATCATCGACCAGATGGACACCACCACGGTGGTCCCGCCCGACTGGCGCGGCGAGGTCGACGAACACGGCAACATCGTCCTGCGGATCGTCCGCTAGCGACAGAAAGGGGACGCATCGCATGGAATCCTCCACCCGACGCCTCGATCCCGTGACGTTCGAGGTGCTCAAGAACTCCTTCGTGAACCTCGTCGACCAGATGTCGGAGCAGATGCTCCGCACCTGCTACTCGTTCGTCATCTACGCCCGCGACTTCTCCAACTGCCTCTGCGACGCCAACGGCGACACCGTGATGCAGGGGAGCCAGGACATCGCGGTGCACGTCGGCACCCTCCACTACTCCGCGAAGGCGGTGCTGGAGGCCTTCAAGGGCGATCTCCACCCAGGCGACGTGATCGCGGTCAACGACCCGTACCTCGGCGGCACGCACTTCTGCGACGTCCGCATCATCCGCCCGGTCTTCGAGGGGGACCGCCTCGTCGCGCTGATCCAGACCAACGGCCACTGGGCCGACGTGGGCGGAACCGTTCCCGGTTCCTTCGACATCACCGCCAAGGAGTTCTACGGCGAGGGGCTGCGCATCCCGCCGGTGAAGATCTGGGACAAGGGCGTCTACCGGGCCGACGTGGCGAACCTGCTGGTCGCCAACATGCGCCTCGCGGACGAGCGCCTCGGCGACCTGCGCGCGCAGGCCGAGGCGACCCGGATCGGCGAGGAATACCTGCGCCGCCTGATCGCGAAGTACGGCGTGGATACCGTCGTGGACGCGATGGCCGAGTGCCAGGATTACGTGGAGCGCCTCACCCGCGCCCGCATCCGCGAACTGCCGACGGGCACCTGGGAGACCGAGGACTACCTCGACATCGACCCGGTGAAGGGCGAGGGCCTCGTCCCGGTGCATGTGAAGCTGACCATCGACGGCGACGATCTGGTCTACGACCTGACGGGGTCGGCCCCCGCCGTGGGCTGCTTCCTGAACGCGGCCTACGGGTCGGCCTTCTCGGCCATCGTGGCCGGATCGAAGACCTTCTTCCCGGAGATTCCCCTCAACTCGGGTTTCTACCGGGTGGTGAAGGCGCACCTGCCGGAGGGCTCGGTCGTCAACGCGCCGTGGCCGGTAGCGGTGACGGGCTTCTGCTCCGGGGCCTACGAGAAGATCATGAACGCCACCTTCGAGATGTGGTCGAAGGTGATGCCGGAGCGGGCGCTGGCCTGCTCCTTCAACCTCGAGTACCTGCTGGTCGGCGGCTGGGACCGGCGGCCGGGCTACGACCGTCCGTTCATGTGGTACGACTGGATGGTCGGCGGCTGGGGCGGGCGCAACGGCAAGGACGGGTCCTCGGCGACCGCGCCGGTCTTCGGCGTCGGTCTGATGATCCAGCCGCTGGAGGGGCAGGAGCGGCTCACCCCGGTCATCACCACCCACCACGAAATCCTGACCGACTCGGCCGGGCCGGGCAAGCACCGGGGCGGCTGCGGCGTCCGCAAGGGCGGCATCCTGACGAAGAACGACCGCTCGGTGATGAGCTACTCCTGTGACCGCGAGCGCTCGGTCACCTTCGGCATCGAGGGCGGCCTGCCGGGCTACCCGCACGGCGCGACACTCCAGCCGGGAACCCCGGAGGAGCGATTCCTCGGCGCGATCTTCTCCGGCGTGCCGGTCAAGGAGGCGGACGTCTTCGACCGCCCCTCCTCCGGCGGCGGCGGCTTCGGCGACCCGCTGGACCGCGACCCGGCCGAGGTGCTGGAGGACGTGATCGACGGCTACGTGTCGATCGAGCGGGCGAAGAAGGATTACGGCGTCGTGGTCGAGGAGGTCGATGCCGAGATGCTCGACTACCGGCTCGACGAAAAGGCCACCGTGACGGCCCGCAAGCACATCCGCGAGAACCGCGCGGCGTGGCTGAAGGAGGACCCGGAGGCCATCGCCGCGAAGTACCGCTCCGGCGACCTCGATCTGCTCGACACCATCCGGCAGTACGGCGTGATCGTCGACCAGCGCGACGGCCAGCTGCTGCCGAACACGACCCGGCAGTTCCGCGACATGCTGGACCGCCGCACCGTGGCGCACTGGAACTAGGGGAGGCGCGGATGCCGGCTCGGGTCGCCGTCGTCACCACCGGGGGAACCATCGCCTGCCGGATCGATCCGGAGAGCGGCGCGGCCATCCCGGTCGTGACCGGTCCCGAACTGGTCGGCCTGATCCCGGACCTCGGCCGCGTCGCCGCGGTGGAGGTCCGGGAACTGAGTCTCGTGCCGAGCTGGGAGTTCACCCTGCCCTACATCGACCGCATCCGGCGGGCGGTGGAGGAGGCGTTCGCTTCCGGCGCGGAGGGCGTCGTCGTCACGCAGGGCACGGACACGCTGGAGGAGACGGCGTTCTGGCTGGACCTCACGCTGGACGTTCCCGCGCTCGGCGGCCCGGTGGTCGTCACCGGGGCGATGCGCAACAACTCGGAATCCGGGGCGGACGGGCCGCGGAACATTCTCGACGCGGTGACGGTCGCCGCCGAAGGGCAAAACGGCTTCCGCGCTCCGGTGGCGGTGACGAACAGCCACGTCCACGCCGCCCGTTGGGTGACGAAGACGGACAGTTTCAACCCGAACACCTTCCAGAGCCCCGGCCACGGACCAATCGGAGCGGTGTGGGGCGATGCGATCGCGCATTCCGCGGCCATCGATCCCCTGCCGCCCATTCCCGTGAGCGATCCCGGCAAGCGGGTGATGCTGATCCGCTGGGCCGCCGGGATGGATGACCTGTTCCTGCGGGCCTGCCTCGACGCCGGGGTGGATGGGGTGGTCATCGAGGGGATGGGGCTGGGCCACATCCCCGGCGATACGGTTCCCGCTGTGGCAGCATTGCGGGAGCGGGGCATCCCGGTGATCATCACGACCCGCTGCTGGTCGGGGCCGGCGCTGCCGGTTTACGGCGGCCCCGGCGGCGGGCGCGATCTCGCCGCGATGGGGTGCATCTTCGGGCGCGGGCTGAACGGGACCCGCTCGCGGCTGCTGCTGGCGGCGGGGCTGGGCGCGGGAATGGGCCAGGACGAGCTGGCGGAACTCTTCGCCGGGCCGCGCGGCGCGGTCACGGTCTGATCGGAGCGACGGACCTCACGGATGGGAGGGACACGATGTCGGATGTGATTCGGCGCAACGCCGCGGTGCTCGCGGAGACACCGCCGCAGGACGGGCGGCCGAAGGCGGTCTACCGCCTCGCCGGGGACCGTTTCCTGCTGGCCGAGTTCGGCGAGATGGAACTGGATCTGACGCTGAGCTTCCGCGTGCTGGGGCTGAACACCCTGCTCAAGGAGCACCGGCCGGCCGGGATGATCGAGTCGATCCCCGCGCTCCGCTCGATCCTCATCCACTACGACAGCACGCGCCTGGCCCCCGCGGACCTGATCGCGCTGGTGGACCGGCTCTACGCCTCGCTGCCGCCCGTCGAGGGCCTGCAGATTTCCAGCCGCGAGATCACGCTGCCGCTCGCGGTGGACGACCAGTGGACCCGCGCGGATATCGCGAAGTACGTGCAGTACATCCGCAAGGACGCGCCGAACATCATCAACGGCAACAACATCGAGTACGCGGCGCAGTACAACGGACTGGAGGACGCCGAGGCGTTCGTCCGCACCTTCATGGCGACCCCGTGGTGGAACGCGGCCAACGGATTCTTCCCCGGCCTGCCCTTCATGTTCCCGATGGACCCGCGCTACGCGGTGGTCATCCCCAAGTACAACCCGACGCGGCCCTTTACCCCGGAGGGCGCGGTGGGCATCGCGGGGCCGTGTCTCGCGATCTACCCGGTGCCGTCGCCTGGCGGTTACCAGCTGATCGGGCGGACCATCCCGATCTATGACCCGAAGCAGCGCAACCCGGCCTTCGCGGCGAACCCGATCCTGATGAAGCCGGGCGACCGCGTGACCTTCACCCGCTGCACCGACGATGAACTGATCGCCCTGCGCGAGCAGGTCTACGACGGCTCCTACGTCTACGACATCCGCGAGGGAACGCTCGACGTGGGCCAGTACCTCGCGGGCCTCGCGGCCATCCGGCCCGAGACGGAGGCCTTCCGCGCCCGCCAGCAGGCGGCCGCCGAGCGGACTCCCCTGCCGTAGCCTGTAGCCGACCGCAACACTGCGAGGGATGACGACCATGTTCGAGGTGCTCGAAGGCGGGATCCAGACGACGGTGCAGGACTTCCCCGGACGGGAAGGCCTGCTCGACCAGGGCATTTGCCCGGCGGGGCCATTCGACAATGTGGCCCACCGGCTCGCCAACATTCTCGTGAACAACGCCCCCGGCGCGGCCGGGCTGGAGGTCACTGCCGGAAACTTCCAGGCGACCTTCCATGACGACGCGATCATCGCGCTCTGCGGCGCGAACATGCAGCCGAAACTGGATGGGGAGCCGATGGCGATGTGGGCCTCGCACAAGGTCCGCAAGGGGCAGACGCTCGCGCTTTCCAGCGTGGACGGGGGCGGGTTCCGCAGCTATCTCGCGGTGGCCGGCGCGATCGACGTGCCGGAATACCTCGGGAGCAAGTCGACCTACGTGCCGGGCGGCATCGGCGGCTTCGAGGGGCGCCCGCTGAAGAAGGGCGACCTGGTGAAGATCGGCCCCCATGCCAGCGAGGGCTATCTCCACCGGCAGGTGCGGCACGACCTGATCCCGGTCTACACGACGGAGTGGGAGCTGGAGGCCGTTCCCGGCCCGCAGTCCGCCCCGGACTACTGGACCTGGGAGGATTTCGACTTCTTCTTCAGCAACACCTGGAAACTCGACCGCAACTCCAACCGCATGGGCTACCGGATGCAGTCGCACCAGTGGCAGTGGGCGCGGAAGAGCGGCGGCGTGGCGGGCGGCCATCCGTCGAACATCCTGGACAACGGGTATGCGGTCGGGGCGGTGAACATCGCGGGGGACCAGCCGATCATCCTCGGGGTGGACGGGCCGACGCTGGGCGGGTTCGTCTGCGCGGTGGGCGTGGCCTGGGGCGCGATGTGGAAACTCGGCCAGATGGCGCCCGGCCGCGACACGATCCGCTTCAAGGAACTGACGATCGACCAGGCCGCCGATCTCGCCCGCGCCACCGACCTCTGGGCGAGCGCGCAGAGCCTGACGCGCGGGTGACCGGGGGCATCGGGTATCGGGCGTCGGGTCTCAGGTATCGGGTATCGGGCGTCGGGTCTCAGGTATCGGGCGTCGGGTCTCAGGTATCGGGTATCGGGTATCAGGCTCCAAACCGGCATCCCCATATCCGACACCCGATGCCCGATACCCGATACCCTCGAAGGGACGTGACATGACGATCAGGATCGACCTCAACTCGGATATGGGCGAGAGTTACGGGCGGTGGAGCCTGGGGAACGACGCCGAACTGATGCAGGTGATCACCTCGGCGAACATCGCCTGCGGATGGCATGGCGGCGATCCGAAGGTGATGCGCGAGACGGTGGCGATGGCCGTGGAGAACGGCGTCGGGATCGGCGCGCACGTCGGCCTGCCGGATCTGCTGGGCTTCGGGCGGCGGCGGATGGCCGTCACTCCGGATGAGATCTACGACTACGCGATGTACCAGGCGGGCGCGCTGCGGGCGTTCGCAGAGGCCGCGGGCGGCCACCTGCAGCACGTCAAGCCGCACGGCGCGTTCTACGTGATGTGCGCGGCGGACGAGGCCCTGTCGGCCGCGCTGATCCGTGCGGTCGCCTCGCTCGGGGATGGCGTGGTCCTCTTCGGGACGGGGGAGATCCAGCCGAGGATGGCGGCGGAGGCCGGGGTCGGGTACATCCGCGAGGGGTACGTCGATCTCAACTATGACGACAATCTCAACCTCGTGATCGAGCGCAACAAGGGGGCGTGGGACCCGAACGAGGTGGCGAAGCGCGCCGTGCGGCTGGCGACCGAGAAGGCCGTCATCTCCACCACCGGGACGGCGTTGCCGCTGGACGTGCGCACGATCTGCGTGCACGGCGACGCGCCGAACTCGGGGGAGATTGCGCGGGCGGTCCGCGCAGGCCTCGAGCGCGCAGGGGTGGAGATCGCATCGATTCAGGCGTAGGCTTCGCCATCGACCCGGCGCGGGAGAGATGCCGTTCGCGCGAACGTGTCTGACGAGATCCCTCCTGCGTCGGGATGACGAACCTGCAAAGGGGTGACGAACACACAGCGGGATCACGAATCGCCGAAATGTCCCGGCGCGGCGTGCGCGGGGCGCGGACGAAACGAGCAGGACACCGAGAGGAGCAACGACGATGGCGGAACTGGTGAGCCCCCTGCCGGGGCTGGTGGCGACGGTGCACGTGAAGGCTGGCGACGCGGTGAACGCGGGCGATCCGGTGGTCACGCTGCAGTCGATGAAGATGGAAATCCCGGTGGCCGCCGAGGAGTCCGGAACGGTCGAGGCCGTGCTGGTCGAGGAAGGCGTCGAGATCGACACCGGCGCGCCGCTGGTGCGGATCGGATAGAACCGGCTATTGGCGATTGGCCGTCGGCTATCGGCTATCGGCTATCGGCTATCGGTTGGCGGTGATGGCTGCTCGCGTTCGGGCCGGTGGGCCGACCGTCCGCCAATAGACCACCAGGGACGTCGGCGGGAGGGGCAAGACCCGGCGACCATCGAGCGG